>CAJXWT010000028.1 GCA_913062595.1 uncultured Fidelibacterota bacterium | reverse complement strand
TTGGATGTGCTCTCTGCATCGATAAGTGATGACAAGATCGCCTGGTATGAGAATGACGGCAGCGAGAGCTTTACAGAGCATGCCATTTCCACATCGGCTGATAAAGCCGCATCAGTCTATGCTGCGGATGTGGACGGTGACGGTGACATGGATGTGCTTTCAGCGTCAAGGGACGATGACAAGATCGCCTGGTATGAGAATGACGGCAGTCAAGGTTTTACAGAGCATGCCATATCCACATCAGCTGATAATGCCTCATCTGTTTATGCAGCGGATGTGGACGGCGACGGGGATATGGATGTGCTCTCTGCATCACTGAACGATGACAAGATCGCCTGGTACGAGAACGACGGCAGCGAGGGCTTTACAGAGCATGCCATTTCCGATTCAGCTGATGGTGCCATTTCTGTTTATGCTGTGGATGTGGATGGTGACGGGGACATGGATGTGCTCTCAGCATCTGGAAATGATGACAAGATCGCCTGGTACGAGAACGACGGCAGCGAAAGCTTTACAGAACATACCATTTCCACATCAGCTGATTATGCCTGGTCTGTTTATGCTGTGGATGTGGATGGTGACGGAGACATGGATGTGCTTTCTGCATCACCATCCGATAACAAGATCGCCTGGTACGAGCAGGAAAGTAATTCAGTTTGGCACGTAGCCACTACAGGTTCAGATGAAACTGGTGATGGATCGGAGGAGAACCCCTTTGCTACAATTCAGCATGGGATTGATGTGTCCAGTGCTGGTGATACAGTGCTTGTTCATTCCGGAGAATATTCAGAGTCAATCAATCTAACCCAGATTGTTACTTTGATTGGAGAAGAAGCAGTAATTAACGGTTCCGGGATGACAGGTGTTGTAGTTATTGATGGAAGTGATATAACAGTTTCCGGATTTGAGATTGTAGGGGACAGCTTGACAACCTCCGGTGTTTCAATAAGACCCGGCTCGATGAATATTATGGTAAGCAGCAACATCATCCATGGAATGAAATTAAATAACATCCCTAATGAATCTCCCGGAAGTTATGGAATCCTTGTTTATGGTGATTCCACGCCCCCGAATCCCCCTGACAGTATTTCAATCATGGATAATGAAATATATGATGTGAATCTTTTCGGGATATCCTTAGGACAAAACACTTCAAATGTAACCATCTCGGGGAATAACATTCACGATCTCGCCACTTATTTCAATGAATTCCCGGGATTGCCGGAAGAGGAAATTTCAGTTGCAGTGCAAGGGAGAATCTCAAATAATGTCAACGTAATTGGGAATACTTTTGACAATGTGGTGATAGGTGTCAATCTATGGTTAAGTTATGGATCGGTGAGTGGCAACACTTACAACAACGTCCGATTGTTTGTAGCGTATGATGAAAACAATCCGGTTACACTCGATACTTTGCCCCCTCATGCCAAATCTTCATTTGAATTTAATTACGGCGGCTTTGACCTAATTATAGAAGGACATTTTGCATTCATTCAGGATGGAATTGAAGCTTCGCTTGAGGGTGACACTGTACTGGTAGCGGCTGGGACTTATGTAGAGAATATCAACTATAATGGGAAGAATATTGTAGTTATGTCTAGTGATGGGGCTAATAATACAATAATTGATGGAAACGGTAATTATAACAGTGTAGTGACTTTTACTAATGGAGAAACTAATTCTGCCCATTTGAAAGGATTTACCTTAATCAATGGCACAGGTAATTGGATAGCTGATTTTAATGCAGAAGAAGATGGTGGTGGGATATTTTGTTATAGTTCTAATCCCACATTGTCATATTTAATTATTTATGATAACCATGCAGCTCTTTATGGCGGTGGAGTATTCTTATGGGATAGTAGTCCTATCTTTTCAAATGTTGTAATATCTAATAATGAAGCTGCAGGTGGCATATCAAATGACCCTAATGTCGGTAGTGGGATATATTCTGGAGGTAATTCTAACCCTGTTATTACAAATACTATTATTTGGGGTAATTTACCAGAATCAGATGCAATAGATGGTATAGCAACTGTTTCTTATTCAAATATCCAAGGAGGGTGGGAAGGCGATGGAAACATCGATGAAAACCCCCTATTTTGCAATCCAGACAGCGGTGATTATACCTTAGCGGAAAACTCACCATGTATTGGTACTGGTGAGAATGGTGTTAATATGGGTGCCTTTGGAGTTGGCTGTGAGCCGATAATCCTTACAGTAAGTAATGATGCCATATTGCCAATAAGCTTTGCACTCCATCAAAACTACCCCAACCCATTTAATCCAGTTACAACACTGCGTTATGATTTACCAGAAAATGGTCATGTTAGCATTACCATCTACGATATGTTGGGCAGGCAAGTGAAGACCATAATCAACCAATACCAAGAAGCTGGCTACAGGTCAGTCATCTGGAATGCTACCAACAACTATGGCAAGCCAGTAAGTGCTGGTATGTACCTTTATCAAATACAGGCTGGGGAATACATGCAGACCAAAAAGATGGTACTGTTGAAATAAACATCAAGCCCCGCCCATTAGCGAGATTTTTTGGTTATAGACATTTAGGACTGGCGGGGTGTAAAATTTCCATAACAATGAATGGTTAATATTGAATGAACATTCAAGAAGAAATTGATATCCTGGATATTATCATTTTTTATCCTTTTCATCCTTTTTGTTATATATAGTTATGTGGTAGGGTAACTATTATAATGCTTAAGAAGCGTTTATGTCCAAATTGCTCCTCAGCTGAGTTTGTAGTCCCGATTAGGTATGGCATGCCTGGTGTTGAAATGTAGAAGAAATACTATGGGGGAAAAATTCTAATAACAACCAACCGGTAAAATAAATATGTTAAATCAAGCCGTTTTCATTATGAGATAAATTAACAATGAATAATATTTTTGATAGAAACATTTCCCTTGAAGAGCCAGGCCACAAATATATTCTTAAAACGGATCCGGCTATTAATTTTAGGAGCGTAACGGAAATCGTTTCAGATTATTTTGAACCGTTTGATAAGCATGCAATAGCTGCCAATTTAGTAGCGACGAACATCAAATATATGGGTACAGAGTCAAGTGAATTAATTGCAAAATGGGATGCGGCAAGAGATTATGGAACCAAAGTTCATAAAGAAATAGAAGATTGCCTTAAAGAAGGTAAATATCCAGAAGAAGTCAAATCAGTATATGCCGTAGAGTGGCTTAAAAAATATCAAATGAAATCAGATGTGGATATTTTTTCTGAGATAAAAGTATATAGTACAGAATTAAATATTGCAGGGAGTATTGACATACTTGCACATGATAAAAAAGCAGACACTTATGAGGTTATAGACTGGAAGACATCGAAGAATATTGAGACTAAGTCATATAATAATAAAATGGGCACACATCCAGTAACAAGTAACCTACAGGATTGTAAATTTGTACACTATTCACTTCAACTATCATTTTACAGATATCTTTTAGAGCAGTATTATGGTTTAACAATCAATAATCAGTTGATCGCCCATCTTAAAGAAGATGGATGTACCGGATATGTCGGTCGCTATTATCAAAAAGAAGTAATAGATATTATAGAAAATCAGAAAAATAATAAGGATCAATCATGACATTTATAGCACAGTTATCCCAAGATAACGGGAATATTACATTAAAGAAATTCGATGGCGCATCTTTCCCCAGATTTAATCCAGGCCATAGTGGATTAGATATCGTAAAAGTTTGTTTTTTGGATCTTGAAACCACAGGTTTAGACAAAATTGAAGATAAAATAATTGAATTAGCATTGAAGTTGGTAGCTATAGATCGAAATAATGGTGAATTACTAGGAGTTATCGCTGAATATCAATCATTCCACGATCCAAATGAACTTATAGATGAAAAAATAACATTAATTAACGGGATCAATAATGAAATGGTTCAGGGATATTCTATTGATTGGGACGAAGTCAATAACTTAATAAGCACTGCAGATATTATTCTTGCCCACAATGCAAGCTTTGATAGGGCGTTTATGGATAGATATCTATCCCTTTCAACTGAAAAAGTATGGTCTTGTTCAATAAGTGATATTGACTGGCTTAAACGTGGATTTACAAGTAATAAGCAGGAATTGTTATGCTTCTGGCACGGGTTTTACTATGATTCTCATCGCGCAATGTTTGATGTCGATGCATTAATCGGACTCCTAACACATGAATCTTATGAAGAAAATAAACCAATGATCGAACTTCTTGAGAATGCCTCTAAGCCATACTATAAGTTGTTGGCATTAGACAGTCCTTATGATACCAAGGACAAATTAAAGGCTAAAGATTATAATTGGGATCCGGAACGTAGATCCTGGTGGAAACGGCTGCTGCTCGTAGAAATTGAAACTGAACAGAATTGGCTAACTGAAAACATTTATAATGGTCATTTTACAGGAACTGTCGAAGAAATTCCGCTCACGGATAAATATAAGTGAAACATTAGTTTAGTGGATACACTACCAACAACACAATGTCCAAATTGCTCCTCGGCTGAGTTTGTAGTCCCGATTGTTTATGGTTATCCTTTTGACGAAACGGTGAAGGAATTCTATGAGGGAAAAACGCTTAAAGAGAATATTAAGGCATACGATTTATGACACTTGATCAGGCGGCCATTTTTTGCATTATCATAGTTACTTTTTCTCTGTTTATATGGGGAAAATGGAGATATGATATAGTTTCTATTATTGCACTGTGCACCCTGTTTATTATCGATCAGATACTGGGCGGAGAAACATCCACTTTGATTATGGAACCTTCCAATATATTCCTGGGGTTTGGACATCCTGCCGTTATAACAGTGGCAGCTGTCCTGATTATCAGCAGGGCACTGCGTAATTCAGGAGTGGTGGATGTCATTGCCCGTCAAATTATGCCCCTTTCAAAATATCAGATAGCGCATATTTCCAGTTTGAGCGCTGTGGTATCTATATTTTCTGCAATAATGAATAATGTAGGTGCCCTGGCACTCATGCTGCCGGTAGCGCTTAAAACTTCCGCAAAACAGAAACGATCACCAAGTGTTATACTTATGCCCCTGGCATTTGCCAGTATTCTTGGGGGTATGATAACTATGATAGGCACACCGCCGAATATCATCATTTCCATTCTTAGAAAAACCCAGTATATGGAACTTAAGACCCAGGCCATTGAAAATAATACTTCTCCGGCGGCTAAATATTTTGCAGCCCGGAACATTGATGTTGAGCAATTTCATCCGGAAGTATTCGGTATGCTTGACTTCAGCGCGGTTGGAGGAATTATAGCTATTCTGGGGGTGCTTTTTGTAGCACTCATCGGCTGGAAATTGATACCGAAAGAGTCATATAAAAAAGCTGGTGCTGAATCAATGTTTTCCATTGATGAATATATAACTGAGATTCGTATCCCAAAGGATTGCACATTTATTAATCGAAAAATTAATGAGATCGAAAAATATACAGAAGGCAGACTTGAAATAATTAGGTGCATTTCCCAAAATGGGAATATATATGCTCCGCAGCAGGGTAGAATCATAGAGGAAGGAGACCGATTTCAAATTCAGGCAGATCCGGTAGATTTAAAGTTAATGATGGATGAGTACGTCCTTCGCTTAACAAAAAAGATGCGGAAACGGATAGATCAGCTTAAAGATGATGGTACAGCTTTTAAAGAAGTCTTAATTACACCCGATTCACATCTCGTAAACCGTAATAGGCCGTATTTTAGAAGCCGTACCTCAAATTCACTTATACTCATGGCAGTTGCCCGCCAAGGACAATCAATACGAAAGCGCTTGGGAGATGTTATATTTCGTGTAGGGGATGTACTTCTCATTCAGGGGAATATAGATAACCTTGATGATAATATAAGCTCCCTGAATCTGGCACCCCTTGCTCAAAGAGAAGTACAGGTTGGTGTATTTTCAAGGGTTAGCTTGGCACTGTTGATTTTTGCAAGCGCCATTGTACTTAGTATGTCCGGAATGCTGCCTACTACCCTGGCCTTTGTTGGAGCCATATTATTATATATATTTACAGGCATCCTTCCTATCCACGAACTTTATCAAAAGATAGACTGGCCCATAATTGTCCTGCTGGGAGCAATGATACCTGTGAGTGATGCACTGCAGACAACTGGCAGTAGCCAGTTAATTGCTGAATTTATGGTTGGTATTACTGATGGTTTACCAAGCGGTGTTATTCTGGCCATTATTATGGTGCTTACCATGTGCCTTTCGGATATTATTAACAATGCTGCCACTGCCCTGATTATGGCACCCATTTCTGTTGGAATTGCTGTCTCTATGGGTGTAAGCGCAGACCCCTTTTTGATGGCTGTTGCTGTTGGGGCGTCTTGTGCTTTCCTGACCCCTATTGGTCATCAGTGCAATGCGCTGATTCTTGGACCGGGGGGCTATAAATTTTCTGATTACTGGAGAATGGGATTGCCTCTGGAAATTCTAATTGTAATAGCAGGCACCCCTTTAATACTCCATTTCTGGCCATTATAAATAAGATTCAATGAAATGAGCAAAACTGAACTGAAAAAGAAAATATTGACTCACACACTAATATTAAAAGCTGCCCATTTTGCAGCACAGAAACACAAGACCCAGCGTCGGAAGGATGAAGACGCATCGCCCTACATAAATCATCCTATATCAGTAGCATTGGCAATTGCACAAATTGGTGGAGTGGATGACCCTGAAATTTTAGCGGCAGCGCTTTTACATGACACCATAGAAGATACAGAGACAACACCTGAAGAATTGGAAAAACAGTTTGGAAAACAAGTTTGTAAATATGTTCAGGAAGTAACTGATGACAAAAGCTTGCCAAAAACTGAACGAAAGAAAAAACAAATAGAACATGCTAAGGATTTGTCAAATGGTGCTGCATTAATTAAACTTGGCGACAAGATTTCAAACGTGACAGATGTGACAAATAATCCACCTGCTGACTGGGATATTAATAGGCGCAAAGAATATTTAGAATGGGCAGAAACAGTCATTAATAACTGCCCTAAAGTAAATGAAAAAATGGAACAAAATTTTCAAGCGATACTTAATTATGGACGCAAACTATTTAATTGATTATATATCAAAATGCTCTAACCCCAGCCAAATAGCGAGGTTTTTTGTTTCTAGACATTTAGGACAGGTGTGATGATGTATGTATACTTAAAAAAACGGTTTTTGGTTACCAGTTTGGTCACGATATGGTCACGCAAGCCCCTAAATGCAGGTATTGTTGGTAGTTGCCCAGGTTCGATTCCCAGGCGTTCCCGCCATTTCGAAATCCCGGTAAGTAGCCGGGATTTCTCTATTTATGGATGGGAAAACCTCTTTGATCCCCAGCGGGTTTTTTTGTTTAATATCTTAATTAGTCAAGTTGAGATTGTCGCTTATTAAAAGTAAATCCATGATATCAACCTTGTCATTATAATCCATATCACCAGCATAGCTGTTATACATATTATAAAATGTATTATTCATTATTATTTGTATTTCAATCATTGTATCGATTGGCGTAAAAGTTCCATCACTACACTCCCGGCTTGTATTGCTGATGAGATAGTAATCAATTAATCTAACGGATGTTTATCATTGGGACTTTTATCAAAAGGTAATTTCATTCCCATGAAAAATTTTCAATCAGAGTTATACTATCGTGTAACCTGTTTTTCCAGCATCTCTTTGTGATCTGCTATTCGTTCGTGGATACCCTTGATATCATAGTTTGAGAGCACAATTAGATCACCATCTTTAGCTGAATCAAGTGCAAATTGTACAGCATCGTGTTCATTTAATATAATTTCTATTTTGTTTTTATTCATTCCGTGTTTTAGGAGGTATATTTTGAGGGTTTCTGATATATATCCTTGTTTTTTACCACGGAGAAAACCTTCAAATAATATTATCTGGTCATAGGTTGCGGCTGCTATCTTTGCTACATTTTCAAAATCTTCCACACGTCGGTCTCCCGGCAAACACAATGTTGCAATTGTATTTACAGGGTTTAAGGAAATTACAAATTCAGCCAGTCCATCATAACCAGCAACATTATGAGCAAAATCAACCAAAACCTTAAACGATCCCATATCCTGCATTGTAAGTCGCCCCGGTGTTTGAGAATAAGAAGGGAAGAATGTAGTAAGTGAAGCTGTAATGTTCTCGTTTTTCACTCCTATTCCAATAGCAGCTCCTATAGAAGCCAGAACATTCGCAATATTAAAACGAGCTTTCCCATCAAAGGTTATTGGAACGTCCTTTGCTTCCACCAGTGGATATTTCCATTTGCCCTTCATAACGCAAAATTCACCGTCTTCAAATATAACAGCCGTTCCACCTGACTTTAAATGTTCTTTTATAACTGTATTGGTTTTGCCTTCCAGACTATAAAAAATGATATTTCCACTGGTTTGGTTTGCCATATCTGCTACCAGGTGATCATCTGCATTTAAAATTGCATACCCATCTGGTTTAACCACTTCAGGGATAATTCCTTTTACTCGTGACATTTTATCTAAATCGTTGATGTAATTCATTCCCAAGTGGTCCGCTGACACATTGGTTACCACTCCTATATCACAGTGTCTAAACCCAAGACCTTCCCTTAGCAAGCCTCCTCGAGCACATTCCAATATAGCCATATCAACAGTTGGGTCAGTTAGTACCATTTTATGTGAAAAAGGCCCGGTCATATCTCCCTCATAAATCAGACGGTTTTTAATGTACACACCTTCCGTAGTGCACATACCCACCGTATACCCCACAAATTTCATTATATGGTTCAGGAGTCGTGTAGTTGTTGTTTTTCCATTGGTACCGGTTACAGCAATAATAGGAATAGTGGAGGAAGAACTAGGCGGGAATAGCATATCAATAACCGGTTCAGCCACATTCCTAGGAAGCCCTTTAGTGGGGTGAAGATGCATCCGGAAACCAGGAGCTGCATTGAGTTCCACGATTCCACCACCATTTTCAGAGATGGGTGTATTAATATCCGGAGCTACAATATCAACTCCACCAATATCCAGACCAACGATGCGAATAGCGCGCTCTGCAATATGCACATTGGTTGGATGAACGGAATCCAATACATCAATAGCCGTTCCACCGGTTGAAAGGTTTGCTGTAGTTTTCAGATACAGAATTTCGCCTTTCTCCAGAACTGACTTCAGTGTATATCCTGCATCTGCAATAAGATGTTTAGTTTGGTTATCAATAGTAATCTCAGTCAGTACATTTTCATGCCCATAACCCCTGAGCGGATTTTCGTTTTCCTCATCAATCAGTTCCTGAATGGATTGTTTGCCGTCACTTACGATATGGGCAGGTACACGTTTAGCGGCAGCCACCAATTCCCCGTTAATTACCAAGAGTCTGAAGTCAATTCCCTTCAGCATTTCCTCAATGATCACATACCCATTTTTGGATTGTGTTTTTGCTACCTCCCAGGCATCTTTAAACAATTCATCATTATCTATACCAACAGTAACGCCTCTCCCGTGATTACCATCGGAAGGTTTTATAACCAGCGGATAGCCTATTTTTTTTACCGATTTAAATGCGCTGTCGTAATTTCGAATTTCTATTCCTTTTGGAACGGGTATACCATGTTTTCTCAGCATTTCTTTTGTTTCCCATTTGTCTCCAGCAAAATCAACTGCTAGACTGGAAGTATGATCGGTCATTGTTGCACGGATACGTTTCTGATTGGTGCCATAACCCAACTGAACCAGGGAACCCCTGTTCAACCTGGTAAAGGGAATACCTCGTGAAACTGCCTCATCCACAATGGAGGAGGTGCTGGGACCCAATTTGTAGCGTTCCCTGAGTTCCTTTAATTCCAAGATAATTGCATCTAAATCAAATTTTTCTCCACGGATCAGTTTTTCGCAAGCACCCACTGATAGTTCACCAGCCCGCTTACCGACCTCGGAAACAATATATGAAAAGACAATATGATAGATACCCTTATCGCCGGTTTCACGGGTTCTACCAAAACCGGTATCCATTTCTGCTAAGGTTTGCAATTCCAGAGCAACATGTTCTACTATATGTCCCATCCAGGTGCCGTCCTTCACCCGTTGGAAAAACCCCCCGGGTTTTCCCACGCTGCAGCGATGTTCATAAATGCTGGGAAACGTTTCAGTGAATCGTTTATAAAACCCACTGATTTTATTTGTTGGTTTTTCCTCCAAATCGCCAATATCCAGCAGCATCTGGATGCAGGGTCTAAGGCTCCAGTAATTAGGCCCTGAGAGTATCCGAAATTGAATTATTTTCATCTTGTTACTCATGCTGTCTCCAATAAAATGGAATTTGATGATTCTTAATTTTTCTCTTTCATTAATGGTAAACGTTCTTCCAGGTCATAACCATATCCTGGTGTTATTATATTCATGTTCATACCAAAAATTGAGATTGCATCCTGTGGTTTCCCTTCCGAATACCCTGAGTGGGTAATACTGTTGCCATTGAGTATCGTCACTGAATTTTTTCCTGACACTCTGCAGTATCGGTCATTTGTGATTAATACTGCTGTATTTTCATCTATACCTAAACCAATAAATTTGGGATTTGAACTTACTGCACTTGCTAAGCGAAAAAGCCGGTTTCTTTCACGAAAGTGTTGATCAATAATGCAGTTACCTATCAATCCTAAACCTCCTGTTAGTTTAACCAGGTTTCTCCTTGGATTATACCCGCCTCTACCACCAGCTACCATTAATTTACTGGCAATGCTTGCGCCTGCGCTTGTGCCACCATATAAAAGACCCTCGTTTACCCTCTGATTGATTCTCTGGAATAAAAGTGTGCCCCCCATAATAGCAGCTAACTTTATCTGGTTTCCTCCAGTGATAAATACAGCGGATGCTTCATTCAGGTATTTAATATTTTCAGGAGAATTACAATCACTCCGCTGAGTTAGAGGCAAATGAATGATATTACTGCAGCCTAGTCTGGTAAAAACTTCTGTATAAGTATTTCCAGATTCCTCTGAAAATTTGGATGCACCGGTGATTAGAATTAAAGGACCATCTGATTGGTTATACAGTTGGTGGAATTTATTTAAAAGCAGCGGCTTTTTCCCTTTCTCCTCATTACCACCAATAAGGAATAGCTGTTTTGTATTCAAAGGATATCCAAGTAATAAAAATGGTTAAAAATAAGGCTGGAAAATTTACATTTCTCTTTAACTGATTTAACTCAATTAAATTAAAAATAATTTCGGTATTATTATTCTACACCTAAAATTAAAATTGACCTGCCCCTTGCACAACGTCCGCGGGGTTTTTTGTTTATAGGCATTTAAGGCTGGCAGATATTGAGCCTGCACGGCCATACTTCATTAAAAAGGATTATTGAAGTAGCTAAAAAATGAAGGTTAGTCTGGGTATCATTCCTTAATTTTTCCTGGTATATAATTAAAATTAAAATGTACGGTTAATAATTATGAGACCAAGACTTTCAACAACTTTAATTTTTATAGTATCTATTTGCTTTATTAATATTGTGAACGGTCAGGTGAAACCTGTTGATGCTGGCCAGACTATTCACCATAAAACGCCAAAAGTATTTCTACTAAAAGGCGCTACTATTATTCCTGAACCGGGAAAAGTTATTGCGGAAGGTGACATAGTAATTCGTGATGGTCTGATCGAGTCAGTCGGGAAAAATTTAGAACACCCCGCAGATGCCTATGAAATCGACCTTTCGGGAAAACACGTTTACCCTGGATTTATTGAGCCTTATTTTGTCCAGAAAGAAGAAAAATCAATGGATCGACCCCGTGGGAATCAGCAGAAACCAAAACCTAAAGAAATAGCTACTGCAACTTCACATTGGAACCCCAAAGTTACACCGGATCGCCATGTTCTTGAGAATTTCACCCTTGCAGAGAAACAAACTGAAAACTTAAGGAATCTGGGGTTTACCACAGCTCACGTTGTACCCAGTTCTGGTATCTTCCGCGGGCAATCAGCACTTATCCATCTTGGTGATTGGTCACCAAGTTCTATAATCAAAGAAGCCGGACCCGCACAAAGTATAGGCTACGAGTATGGGTCTTGGAGCGATCCAGCATATCCAAATTCTCTGCTTGGTGCTGTAGCCCTCATCCGTCAGACCTTTTATGATGCGCAATGGTATGATGCTGCCCGGAAAGTATATAAACGATATCCGCAAAATAATGAGCAACCGGAAGAAGACAGGGCTCTTGCTGCCTTGAACATCCATTTAAAGAATAATAATGCTTTTTTGTTCGAAACAGGGGAAGAATTAGCGGCATTGAGAGCAGGGAAAATTGCCGAGGAATTTGATCTGAATTTATGGCTGAAGGGTAATGGGTATGAATACCGTAGACTTGAGGAGATCAAGGAGCTAAAAAGTTTTATTATCCTGCCGTTGAACTTTCCCAAAAAACCAGACGTAGCTACCTGGGAAGCGGCTCTTCAGGTGTCCAATGAAGAACTCCGCCATTGGGATATTGCACCCGATAACGCACAGAGAATGGGGGAGAAAGGAATCCCCTTCGCACTAACAACAAGCGACCTGGATGATAAAAAATCTTTCCGCAAGAATCTATTGAGATCTGTGGAGCGAGGTTTTTCCAAAGATGATGCTCTTGCCAGCGTCACGGTTACACCAGCAAAATATCTTGGTCTTTCGGAAGTGCTGGGAACACTGGAAAAGGGCAAAATTGCGAACCTAATGGTTACCAATGGAGATTATTTTGACCAAAAAACAACAATAGAATCCGTTTGGATAGAAGGTTTGGAATATTTGCTCAGATCCACGCCCGATGCAGATGCTCGTGGAACCTGGTTAATACAGTGGAGCTTTGGAGAAGAAGTCAGGAATGATTCTTTGAAGATTACTGGAGAACACGAAAAACCAAAAGGAAAACTGATTGCCGGTGAGGCAACGATTCCACTAAAGTCTATATCCCTAACTTCAAATAATTTATTCGGTTTCTCAATAAAAGGTGATTCTCTGAATCTCGCTGGGATAGTGCGATTCTCTGGAACAATTATTAATGACTATGCTGAGGGCCAGGGTCTTACACCCAATGATGAAACTATCACCTGGTCTGCACAACGGGTGGCTCCAGACAAAAATGATAAAAAAGATAGAAAAAAGAAAACAACGGAAAAAGCCAGTACCCTTGTGGTTCAGTATCCAGAAGGTGCTTTCGGTCTTGAGGTAAAACCTACTCAGCCAGAAATAATACTGGTGAAAAATGCTACAATCTGGACGATGGGACCAAAAGGTATCTTGGAAAATAATGATCTGCTGGTAAAGAGCGGCAAGATCTGGGAAGTAGGAAAAGACCTGAGTATTTCACCCATGGTAAAAAGTTCCGTAGTTATCGATGCAAAGGGTAAGCACGTAACTCCTGGTATCATCGATTGTCACAGCCACAGTGCTGCATTCTCTATCAATGAGGGCTCGCAATCTGTTACAGCGGAAGTAAGGATCCAGGATGTATTGAACAGTGATGATATTAATATATACCGCCAACTTGCAGGTGGACTGACAACAGCAAATATACTTCACGGATCCGCAAATTCAATCGGTGGACAAAATGCAGTTATCAAATTACGCTGGGGATTGCCTCCAGATGGTATCTTGTTTGAAGGGGCACCAAAAGGGATCAAGTTTGCGTTGGGAGAAAACGTGAAACGCGAACGTAGCTGGGGTCGTTACCCCGAAACAAGAATGGGAGTTGAACAGGTTATCCGGGATGCATTTACCGCTGCAGTAGAATACAAAAATAATCTGAGTTCTCGAATGCGCGGAAAAGGCGGAAAGTTAATTCCAGTCCGCCGAGATCTTGAGTTGGATGCGCTTGTAGAAATCCTAAATCGTGAACGGTTGGTTCACTGTCACTCCTATCGTCAGGATGAAATTCTTATGCTGGTGAGGGTTGCACAAGATTTTGGCTTTAAAATCGGCACGTTTCAGCATGTACTTGAAGGGTATAAAATTGCAGAAGCAATCGCTGAGATTGGTGCAGGAGCCTCTACATTTTCAGATTGGTGGGCCTATAAGTATGAGGTGGTGGATGCTATCCCTTATAACGGTCCACTCATGGAAAAGGCTGGTGTGGTTGTTTCCTATAATTCAGATAGTGGTGAGTTAGCCAGACGACTGAATACTGAAGCGGCCAAAGCTGCAAAATACGGACCCATGAGCAGGGCAGATGCTTTCAGATTTGTTACCATCAATCCTGCCATACAATTGGGTATTGATAACAAAGTCGGTTCACTGGAAAAAGGAAAAGATGCCGATTTCGTTATTTGGAGCGGTGACCCCCTATCGATGTACAGCGTTTGTGAGCAGACATGGATAGATGGTACCAAGTATTTCGATCTGGACCGGGATAGTGAAGTTAGACAAAAAGTTAAAGAAGAACGAAACCAGCTAATCCAAAAGATATTAACCTCTCCAGAAGAAGATTCTCAGGATGATTCATTTAAACGAGGCAGACGCCGTGGTCCAAATGAAGTTGAAGCGTACAGTTGTGTGGGAGGAGAACTGCAATGAGAAATTATGTAAATATTATCCTGATAATCGTTATCAATTATTCTTTCGCTTCGGATCAGGTGCCTGCTCCCGAGCAAAAGCACCCCATACTCCTGACAAATTGCACTATTCATCCCGTTTCTAGTGAGGAGATCCGGGGTGGTTCGATTCTTTTTGAGAAGGGTATAATCACAGGCGTGGCTCGTCGCATGGTGAATTGGCCTGAAAACACAGAAATCATTGATCTGAAAGGTAAACATGTCTATCCTGGCATGATCGCTGCCGCCAGTGTAATAGGTCTGACCGAAATCGGTGCAGTGGCTGTTACCAGGGATTTTTCCGAGCGCGGAGAGGTAAATCCCAATGTGCGGGCTGAGGTTGCTTACAATCCTGATTCTGAGATCATACCCGTTACACGGTCTAATGGGATCACACTAGCTCATTCCTGTCCAACTGGTGGCATTATATCCGGTACTTCTGCAATCATGATGCTGGATGGCTGGACTTGGGAAAAGGCCACATTAAAAGCGCCTGCGGGACTCCACATCAATTGGCCGAACATGGGGGCAGTACGGTATAGGAGATACAGGGTAAGTGAAGAAGATGCTGCAAAACGGCGCGAAGAAACTCTGAAAAAACTTGATTCCGCATTTGATGAGGCACGGCGGTACCTTCTGGCGAAGCAAGCTGATACAGGGTCAGGTATTATCCAGCACAATAAAGACTTGCGCTGGGAAGCAATGGTCCCTGTGTTGAAAAAAGAAGTACCTGTTTTTATGCATGCCGGTGAGATTCGCCAGATTATTAGTGCGGTGGAATGGGCAAATCGTCAGAACGTAAAGATTGTTATCGTGGGTGGATATGATGCTTGGCGTGTGGCTGACCTGCTTAAGAAATACGAGATTCCTGTAATTTATGAAGGAGTGAATTCACTGCCTCGAAGACGGTGGGAGGATTTTGATACTCCCTTCACCGCACCCCTTAAGATGTATGAAGCAGGTTTGAAGTATTGTATCTCAATGGGGACTGGTGGAGCCTCCAATCATAGAAATACTCCATACGAGGCATCAAAGGCAGCTTCGTACGGTTTACCTAAAGAAGAAGCGCTTAAATCAGTTACACTCTATCCTGCAGAGATCCTTGGTATTGCCGATCGAGTTGGTTCGCTGGAGAAAGGCAAAGATGCCACTCTCATCATTACTGATGGAGATCCCTTGGAGATCACCACCCAGGTAGAACAGATCTATATCCAAGGCAAAACGATTGATATGAGCGACCATCACAAGGGTCTATATGCAAAATATAAAGAAAAGTACCTGCAGCTGGGAAAGACTGAATAAAACTTATTTCCAAAAATAGTGGACATTATATCCATTACACTGAACCGGAGTTTGTCATTTAAGCCATCAAACAGGTTATTGATATGAACCACTAGGATGTTTGTTTACTCGATATAATGATACCCGATAAAATTATCCTGAATGAAGTAGGCTTGCGAGAAGGGTTTCAGAACCTACCTAGGGCTTACAGTACTGAATTAAAGCTGACGGTACTCGATGGCTTGCTGCAAGCCGGGGTGCGGCACATTCAGCTGGGTTCTTTCGTGCATCCGGAGATTATCCCGCAAATGGCCGATGCCGAAGTATTATTCCATTCCGCTCCACAGCAGGAGAATGTTCTTTACAGTGCATTCATCCTTAATGAGCATGGGTTGCGCAGGGCCATCGACTGCGATGTAAAAAAGGTGGAAACATCCATGTCCCTGCATGAGAGCTACGGTTTGAAGAATACGGGCATGAAATCCGACCGCGCCTATGAAGAAATGGCCCGATTGGTCCATCTGGCGCACCGGCATGACATCAGCATCAGGGTTGGTCTACAATGTGCCTGGGGTGTTGCCAATGAACCAGCGCTCAGTGTGGATATCGTCCTTTCTTGCATTGAAAAATTAATGACCTTGGACCCCGATACGATCTGCCTGGCAGACACGGCAGGATTGGCGACACCAAAAATTGTCAAGGAATATTTAGAGGTAATCCTTCCTCAGATTGGTGGAAAGCCACTGGTCCTTCATTTTCATGAGACCAGGCAGGGGGGGCTGGCTAATATCCATGCCGCTTTGCAAATGGGGGTCCGAGAATTTGACTGCTCACTAGGTGGCTTGGGTGGTAGCCCATTCATGGCTAATACGACAGGGAATGTCGCGACGGAGCAAATCGTAAAGACAATGGATGAAACGGGTATTTACACCGGTATAGATAGTTTTGGTTTAGAGGAAGTTGCATCGCGTTTGAAAAGAATTCTGCAAAGCACCCCATTAAAAAGCGCTGTTTAATGACCTAACGTGAAATATAATAATTATGCCTGAGTTTGCTATTTTATGTCCCGGTGCTTTCGATTATATATTAAATAAAACGGGCAATATGTTAATCCGCTATCGCCCCCAGGATGTTTGTTGCGTGATTGACCCGGGTAAAGCTGGTCGGACAGCACAGGATGTATTGGGGTTTGGAGGGGAAATTTCCATCGTGTCTAATTTTAGTGAAGCAAAAAGTTATTCTCCGAATGCACTAGTCATTGGTAGCGCTCCACAAGGGGGATATCTAAATGAGGAATATAGGCGAGAGATCAAGGATGCAATAAAATACGGCTGCGATATTTACAGCGGGATGCACCAGTTTCTGAATGACGATCCAGAACTCTCCGCTCTAGGGCAAGAGAAGGCCATTACTATCTATGATTTACGTCGTCCACCTGACCCTCCCCATTTCCCAAAAGGGACCTGGCAAAAGCGCAAGGTGAAAGTATTACTCATAGTTGGGACAGACTGTGATACAGGTAAAATGACCACCGGCTGGGAAATAACAGAGCGACTCAAAAAACGAGGAAGAGATGTATGTTTTATCGGAACAGGACAGACCGGAATAATGCTGGGAGGATACGGTGTACCGGTTGACGCTGTTGTTGGCGATTTTATGGCTGGAGAGATTGAATATGCAATTGATGAAGTTGGAGACCAGGTGGATCTAGTGATTGTGGAAGGGCAGGGCTCCCTGACCAATATGTACTATGCAGGAGTTACTTTGGGTCTTATGCACGGCGCCATGCCTGACTATCTGGTTATGACCGATGAACCGGGGCGGGAAATAGATGTGTCAAATAATCGTATGGCTTCTATAGGAGATGTTATGGAGTTACATCTTTCATTAATGAAAAATTTCAAACAGTCCCAATTCTTGGGGATTAACCTGTTAACTCTGAAAATGGCAGAAGATTTGGCTTTAAATGAAATTAAAAATTTGGAAAAAAAACATAAGTTACCTGTTACTGACCTGGTTCGATTTGGTGATAGAGAGTTAATCGATAGAATTGAGGACGAACTGTTTTAGTTATATTAATTATTGGTACATGGTTATTGCTATTTATTACCAATCCTTATTAATCTAAATACATTGATTAGCGTAATAATCGGAACTATCTAGGAAAGGAACTTGATTATGACAAATTCGATATTCATCAATGAAGTTGAAAAAAGAATTGCCAAAAACCATCTATTAAATCATTCATTTTATAAAGCCTGGAATGCAGGTGAACTGGAAGTTTCTACCATTCAAGAATATGCAGCGCAATATTTCAAACATGTATCAGCGTTTCCACGTTATTTGTCAGCGATACACACAAATTGTGAAGAAATTTCCATTCGCCAGGAATTACTGGGAAATTTGGTAGATGAAGAACAGGGCGATGAGAATCACCCTGAACTATGGCTGCGATTTGGTGAAGGAATGGGTAAGTCACGGGAGGCAATGGTCCAAACAGAGGCCATGGAAGAAACTCAAGAACTGGTCGATATATTCATGAAACTAACTCGTGATCAAAGAACTCATATCGGCATGGCAGCACTTTATTGCTACGAATCAATGGTTCCTGAAATAGCGGAAAATAAGATTGATGGATTGAAAAAGTTTTACGGTATTGATGACGAAAATACACTGAAGTTTTTCACAGTTCACCTTCACGCTGATAAATGGCATCGCGAGGTGGTCAGAAACCTGGTGTCCGAGCTATGTGATTCTAGTGTGAAGCAAGAAGAATCGCTCGCAGCCATTGATGAAGCACTTTACGCTCTCAACAATTTTTTAACAGGGATGGAGCGGGCCCACTGCTAGATAGGGCCTCATAGCGGACTGGATAGGGTGTGTCGACCCGGATTGGGAGGGCACTGCCGCATTTCCTGATTGGAAACAATTGGCTTACATTATTTTTCCGTTTACCACTATTAGAATAGAAAAAGCCATTCCTCTATATAACTGGCTTTATTAATAGTACTGCAATGGCAATTATAAGAAAGATGAACAGGTACGGAAGCGACTTGATAAAAGCGAGATTTCGTAACATTTCAGCGGTGTCATTTACCTTTGGAAAAGGAATGCTTTCAGGAATGTCCACCTCGAGAAATTCACACAACGGCGCCCAGCCGTCTTTTACCCGGTAGACCATTAGTTTATCACGGGGGACTGTTTTCTTTACGTCCTCTATATGTTTATAGTACACTGTACGGGCAAACTCTTTGTCTTCAAAATTATTCTTAAACAGGCCAACCCAGATCAGCTTATTCTGCATTTCTATGAAAATACGGATGGGATAAGCTATCATCATGAACCAACCTGGCAGGATGGTAGGCACTGTATAGATGGTATTTTTTGTGCTTTCATACCACCTATCAAAATCCCGTATGGTTAAAATGAATTTTACCTTGGGGTATTTTTTTGCCAGTTCACTATAGAACAAGCTCACCGGATAATCAACGGCAGATCCAAACCCTTTTAATAGACGGTTCCAGTTCATGGGGTCACCCCGGGAAGTATTGTACCACAGTTTTAAATGAGACAGGCGCCAAACGATCTCTTTCATATGATAACATGGTCCCAAACCCAATTTTTCCAGTGCAATTTTTAACGATAATGTTCCTGTGCGTCCGAATCCCGCACCGATCACTTTTATTTGAGTTGGAGAATCACCATATTTCATTTTCACAATAGTAAAAATTTAGAATTAGAATCACTGGGCCGGTCAATGTATTAAATAATGGTCCCCTTGACTGGCTTATTGAATTAGTTTGAATGAGTCTCCCGGTTTTATTTCACCCTCTTTGACTATCCGGGCGTACCATCCGCGCCTATGCAAGATTGTATTTATAAAAGTTGTGATATGCTTCTGACCGACATAGGGGAGTAAACCCAGATTAGTACAAGGATCACATTCCAATGATATTTCAATCGCTGAATCTCCGGCCTTATACTGCTGTCCAACCTTGAATGTATCATGTGCATATCCTGTTATGGTGAGATTCTCCCCAACATCACCAGGCTGAACGGGCCAGCCTTCTTGGTTCAATTCTTGTATTGTTTCCATTGGATATATAAGAAGAGCCATATCCTTGTTGCCTTTTTTCTTGGTTTGGCGGAATATGTTATAATCTCCATCCAGGCCTTGCGCTGTAGCATAAGAATGCTTCACAGAGTATTTGGGAAGCCCTCGTTCGCCAGGAACTTTTGATTTTATATTGACCTGTAGGACTGTTCCTGTCATGGTAAGCTACCTAGTATGATTTTTCCTTTATTTTTAGTAGGGTTTTAATGGACTGCTAAAAGTAGGGAATAAATGTTAAAGATGGCCACAATATTATAGACTAATGAACGTAAGAGCGGTTTCTTTAATGAGCCAAAGTAGAATTGATCCTATTGAATTTCAAATCTAGGTTCAACCGCTGATTTCTCTTATATTTGATTTACACAAACTTTTCTCTTAGCCTGTGTGCCTACGTTCAATAAAATAGGAATAAGGTAACAGGCCGGTACGGTTCTGATAGAAATGTCAGCATCAGCTCCCGATCTCCGCATAATTGCGGGGTGAATTGGAATGAGAATGAATCGAACGACACACATCCAACCAAATGTGGATCGCGAGGTAGATTCACCTGCAGGTCCACCAATCACTGACCAATTCGGTCGCACATTCAATTACCTCAGAATTGCAGTAAATGAAAAATGTAATTTAAGATGTATTTACTGCATGCCTGAAGAGGGAGTACCGTTCAAGCCCAAAAATGAAATTATGACGACAGAGGAAATTTTACGTGTCGTTAAAGTTGTCTCAGATTTGGGTGTTAACAAAATTCGGTTCACGGGCGGCGAACCACTATTAAGAGGCGATATCGTAAAGCTCGTTGGCAAATCCTCCAGCACACCAGGAATAGAATCTATCCATTTAACGACCAATGGTGTTTTGCTCGGTCGGTATGCAGGGAACTTGAAAGAAGCCGGTTTAACCGGTGTTAATATCAGTATTGATACCCTGAACCCTGAAAAATTTCTTCAGATCACCCGCCGGGATGAATTGGTGCGTGCGATGGAAGGGTTGGAAGCTGCAAAAACTGCCGGAATTCCATTCATTAAAATCAATGCGGTTGCTCTACGCGGTTTTAATGATAACGAAATTGTTGAATTCGTTGAATTGACGAAGGATTATCCACTAACAGTCCGCTTTATTGAATTAATGCCATTTGATGCCCACCAGATTTGGAAAACAGGAAAATTTTTCAGTGCTGAACATATCCAAAAAGAATTAAAGGGTCATTTTCCAGAAATAAAAACAACGGATGGAACTGCTACGGAACATGCCATTTTTCAAGTACCTAATTATGCAGGAAAAGTCGCTGTTATACCATCATATTCGCGCAACTTATGCGGGAATTGTAACCGTATCCGTCTCACTGCGGATGGGAATATCCGGAATTGTCTGTATTCTCATAATGAATTTGATCTGAAAGATTTAATGCGCTCTGGTGGTACGGAGAAAGAAATGAAAGAGTTAATATTGTCGGCCATGTGGGTAAAACCAATCGATGGCTGGATGGCCCAGAAAACTGGCAGTGATAGTCGTGAATCGATGACTCAAATTGGAGGATAAAACAAATATGTCTGATTTCAGCCATTTAGACTCTCGAGGAGATATCAAAATGGTGGATGTGTCTGATAAAGTTACCACAGTTCGGATGGCTAAAGCTGAAGGGAAAATCCATCTTCAACAAACAACGATTGCATCAATTAAAGATGATTCCATTCCGAAAGGGAATGTATTGACCACAGCCAAATTAGCTGGAATCCAGGCGGCAAAAAAAACGTCAGTACTCATTCCACTATGTCACCAGTTAAACTTGTCTTGGGTAGATATTGAATTCGGAATTTCTGACACACACATTTCAATAAAATCGACTGTAAAAACCAAAGAAGCAACCGGCGTTGAAATGGAAGCGCTCACTGCGGTCAGTGTTGCGGCTCTTACTATCTACGATATGTGCAAAGCGGTGGATAAAACGATCTCTATTGCGGATGTCCGTCTCATTGAGAAAAAGGGAGGTAGAAGCGACCATCAGTCAGATTATTCACCAAAGACGGCAGTACTCGTACTTTCGCAATCAGTTCACGAAGGTAAAAGTGAAGACACTTCCGGTCAGATCCTGAAAGAAGGACTTGCCAAATACGGCTGCCAGATTGATCACAGTGAAGTTATCCCCGATGACCGCGCAAGGTTGAAGGTGGTTATTGAGGACCTAAAAAGTAAAGGCTTTGAACTGGTGATCACCTCTGGTGGAACAGGTGTCGGACCCCATGATGTAACCATTGAGACAATTGAACCGCTGTTTACACAACGGTTGCCGGGTGTTGAACAGGCGCTGCACAGTTACGGTCGGAGTAAAACTTCTACAGCAATGCTGTCAAGACTACTTGTTGGTCGGATTGGCAACACTTTTGTAATCTGCCTGCCCGGCAGTCCCGGTGCTGCCAAGGACGCACTTGCGGTGCTCATGCCTAGTTTCTTACACGTTTTTCCCATGATAGAGGGGCAAAGACACTAGCATGGAACTGCAAATTGAACTTCTTTTTTCACTGGCGGTTATTGCTGCACTCTACGGATCGGTCGGTCACGGTGGTGCTTCCGGATATCTGGCTGTCTTATCACTTTCGATTTTTGCGTCTCACGGTGCTATCTGGTTAAAACCGCATGCCCTTTGCCTCAATCTCGTGGTTGCATCCATAGGTTTATATCATTACGGTCGGCAGGGATTTTTCAGTATGAAACTCATACTGCCATTTATCATGACGTCAATACCGTTTGCTTATGTGGGTGCTTTTCTTCCGATTATTGATTGGTTGTTTGACACAGCTTTATCTATTACCCTTTTGTGGGCGGCATGGCGGTTGGTGATGGCTGCAAATATTGATGGTAATATTTACAATCCACCGTCACTTAGCGTTAGCCTCGGTATCGGTGCAGGTTTAGGATTTATATCAGGACTTGTGGGAATTGGGGGTGGAATTTTCCTATCGCCGCTGCTGATCCTCAAACGGTGGGCATCCCCTAAGGAGACTGCCGCCGTCAGCGCGTTTTTTATCCTCGTCAATTCTATTGCAGGCCTGGCGGGGGCGTTTAGTTCAGGTCAGGCTCAACTTGACAGTGATTTGATAATTCAGTTTTCGATAGCTGTCCTGATTGGGGGATTTATGGGGACTCGGTTTGGTGCGAACCACGCTTCAGATCAAACGATTCGACGACTTCTGGCAGTAGTGCTGGTTGTCGCTGCTGTTCGTAGGGTGTTAGGCCTAGTGGGGTTATGGCCATGATCTCAGTCGCTGAAGCGCACAAGATCATTGATGATCAAATTACTGGTGTTACTCGAGAAAGGGTTTCAATCAATGATACAGGAGGAAGAGTTCTCGCTGCAGAGATAGTCGCATCTTTTCCCCAGCCGCGTTTCGATAACAGCGCCATGGATGGTTTCGCTGTCCAGGCGTCAAATACAAAAGGTGCAAGTAAAAACAGTCCAGTTGCTCTAAAGATGGTTGGTGTTGTTTCTGCTGGATCACCAGGCGATGTAGTGGTGGGTACGGGCCAATGTGCCCAATGCATGACAGGTGCGCCTATTCCTCAAGGTGCAGATGCAATTGTAATCGTTGAAGATAGCAGTGGGTATGAAAGTGGTGCTAAAGTGCAAATGTATACAGAGGTTCAAGAAGGACAACATATCCGCAGAGAAGGAGAAGAAATCCGGTCAGGAGACTCGCTGATAAATGATGGTACCTACATCACAACAGCTGAGATTGGAACAATGGCCACCTTCGGTTATAAGGATGTTCAGGTTTACCGCAAACCAAGACTGGCTCTTTTCGCAACAGGGGATGAACTAGTTGAACCGGGAAATGATCTTTTACCGGGACAGATTTACAATTCAAATTTATACTTGTTTGAAGATCTAGCCAGGCGTGCTGGCGCTAAAGTCGTCTTGAAGAATGTAATCAAGGATGACCAGGATGCCCTGAAAACATTTTTGGCTGATGCATTTGGTACCTGCGATATGGTCATATCTTCCGGTGGTGTTTCAATGGGAAGGTTCGATTATGTCCGGGATGTGTTGATGGAATTGGGTGTCAAGGAACATTTCTGGAAGGTAGCCCAAAAACCAGGTAGACCGTTGTTTTTTGGAAGCAATTCAACCGCATTGATTTTTGGACTGCCAGGTAACCCTGTATCTGCTTTCATCGGTTTTATGGAGTATGTCTGGCCGGTATTGGAAAGCATGACAGGGCAATCAAGGTCAAGCACAATTTCTGCTGTACTAGATGAATCTTTTCCTCTTGACGCAGTAAAAACCAGATATCTTTTTGGTAACACTTGGTCACAAGATGGTCAATTGATTTGTGCACCGTCCAAAAAAGTTGGATCCCACATGCTGACCTCTTCTCTAGAAGCAAATTGTATTATAGTCGCTGATCCAGGTGATAAACCCCTAACAAAGGGTGATCAAATCCGCGTTCGCCTTTTACCCTGGAAAACGATCACATGATTATTACCCCGCACGAACTGCAACAGTGGGTCTCAGCAGGTAGATCGTTTATAGCAGCAGACATTCGGCCGGAAGAACAACGCCATCATTTCCCAATCAGTGGATTGGAAGCGATAATAGCCAGTGCAGAGGACTTGCCTACCAGAAAAAAAGAACCACTTGTTTTGATATGCCAGTTTGGTGTTTTGACGGAAGAATTGATTGTTGAACAAAATCTTGAGAATTCCTACAGCCTTCTTGGTGGTGTGCAATCATGGGAAGCTTATCAGACTGATAAAATGGACCTGAGCCGCTGGTCACGACAGACTATCCTAAGTGAAATCGGCACAGCCGGGCAGAGAAAACTGCAGGCAGCACAGATTACCATTGTAGGTTTAGGCGGACTGGGTTGTCCTGCAGCTCAGTCACTCGCTGCTTCCGGTGTAGGAACCCTCCGGCTAGTAGATGGTGACGTGATAGAACTGTCCAATCTCCATCGGCAAACACTGTACGGTATAAATGATATCGGCCAAGCGAAGGTATCTGTAGCTTTAAAAAGTTTGCAGCAGCTTAATGAAAAACTTACGGTTATTGCCGAGGACAGATACCTGGATGAATCCAATGGACAGGAACTACTAAAGGATGCAGATGTGATCATTGATGCAACAGATAATATAAAAACCAGGCAGGAGATCGACCGTACTTCGAAAAATGCGAACATTCCCATGGTTTATGGTGGCTTGTATCGTTTTGAAGGCCAAGTGGCGGTGTTAAATCATAATGGCAGCCCCGGGTATGAAGAAATATTCACCCCAGATCCAAGCGGTGGTGATACTTGTGCAGAAGCTGGTGTGCTCGGTATGCTGCCCGCAATAATTGGCAATATCCAGGCCCTGGAAGCAGTTAAAATCATTATCGGCATAAAACCCAACCTAAGCGGTAAGTTGCTGCTCTACGATGGTATTACCCATGAAACAAACATTATAAATATTGGTGGTAAGGCATGAAGGTCTTGGTCAAATGTTTTTCCCAGGTAAAATATGCTGTCGGAACAAGTAAACTTGCTTTAGACATGGATCCAGGATCCACCACAGCAGACCTTGAAACAATGATTCGAGAAAAGGCCGCTGGTGAACTAGACGGCGTTACCCTTCGTACCGCTGTGAATAAACATTATGTTTCTGAACCGGTACCATTAGAGGATGGCGATGAGGTGGCATTTATACCACCAGTGCAAGGAGGCTGAATGATCATAACAGAAATTGTACATGGTCGTATTATATCCTTTCCTGCAGATGATTCACGCCGCAATGATGGGTCTGAAATTGTATTTAATGGTCGTGTTAGATCCACCGAACACGGCGAACTAATTCTGGCTCTGGAATATGAACATTATGAAGGGATGGCAGAAACCGAATTAAAAAGATTGGGGGAAACAACAGTCAGTAAGTTTTCCATACATGATTTATTCTGTCGTCACCGAGTTGGACAGATAGGTATTGGTGAAGTAAGCCTCCACATAGTGATCTGGTCTAAACACCGTAAAGAAGGCCTGGATGCAATGACTTGGTTCATCGCTGAATTAAAAAAGCATATACCGATCTGGAAGTGGGCACTACTCGCTACTGGGGATAGAGTACCCAGCGAATGTGTACATACAGCACATTAACAAAAGAGTAATATTTAGCATATAAAACACTTCGCTTTACATTTTCAAATACGATTTCTATTGAATTTTAATTTTGGTACAAATACATTGTCATGCCCTTTTTAGGTGAATCTTATAAGGGGTCCCACATACAATAATACCGCATGCCAAACACCTACCAGTAGGAGAATGTTATTTGGCTGTACGGTTAGAAAGAAAATATACGTTAAATATTCCCCAGCAGGATGTGTGGACAGCCATCCTGGACCCGGAAATACTCGCTGAGATCTTACCAAATTGTAAATCCCTGACTCCCTGCGGCGATAACAATTTCGACGCCAATATCGAGATAAAGATTGGTCCCATCAAAGGTCATTTTAAATCTAAATTGAATCTATTCGACTTGGATCCGCCCAATGGCTATAAGTTTGATGTTAATGGCGACGGCAGTAAGGGACAAATGCGCGGTGTGGGTGAAATTCAGCTTTCCACCCAAGATGATAGAACAGAATTCAAATTTACTGCGACTGGTAGTGTTTCTGGCATTATCGCCAGGGTTGGCCAGCGTCTGATTGAAGCTACCGGAAAAAAATTAATGGATCAGGGTTTTGAGAATTTCAAGAAAAGAATTACGAGTACCCAGTCAGCTTGATATGTCCAAAGTATTCGATAGTAAATAAAAAATAAAAAGGAGTTAAGGATGGCGCACAATATTACCATGACTGTAAATGGTCAAACGTGCAGTGGAACTGTGGAAGCACGTACGTTGCTTGTTGATTTCCTTCGCGACCATTTAGGATTAACCGGCACCAATATTGGCTGTGATACCAGCCAGTGCGGTGCCTGTAC
>CAJXWT010000027.1 GCA_913062595.1 uncultured Fidelibacterota bacterium | reverse complement strand
TGACATGCGCATGACGGGGAAAAGACATCCATACAGTTCCGATTACAAAATTGGATTTTCAGATGATTTAAAAATTTTGGCCTATGAAGCTATATTTTTTCAAAACGCCGGTGCCGCTGCTGATTTGTCGCCAGCTGTGATGGAAAGAACTCTTTTTCATGCAACGAATTCCTATTTCATTCCAAACGTTAAGGTGACAGCTTACTCCTGTAGAACAAATTTACCGCCTAACACTGCCTTTAGAGGATTTGGCGGCCCCCAAGGCATGTTTGTGATCGAATCTGCTTTAGCTCATGCAGCGTGTGAGTTAAGCGTTTCAACCCATGAGTTGCAGAAAAAAAATCTACTGAAGAACGGAGATGAATTTCCCTATGGCCAAATAGCTGATGGTGTTGTACTGGCGCAAATATGGTCGGATATGGAAATGAAATATGATATTCAGGCTGTTGAAAAACGAATTCATGAATTCAATACACACCATTCAGATGTAAAAAAGGGCTTCTCCCTCATGCCTGTTACATTTGGAATTTCATTTACCAAGACTCCCATGAACCAAGCCAGGGCTCTGGTTCACATTTACACTGACGGCAGCGTGGGTGTGAGTACCGGTGCGGTGGAAATGGGACAGGGCGTCAACACAAAAATGCTTCAGATTGCAACTCAAATTTTCTCTCTTAACCCAAAGCGCATTAAACTTGAATCAACAAATACTACTAGAGTAGCCAATACATCGCCATCTGCAGCCAGTTCCACGGCAGACCTTAATGGGAAAGCACTGCAACAGGCCTGTAACGCGTTGTTAGAAAGATTGAAAAACTGTGTTGCTGATCATCTCGGTGTAACATCAAAAGATATCGACATAAAAGACGAGGAAGTATACAGCAAAGGAAAAGTGACAGACATAAGTTGGGGTCAGCTTGTATTGATGGCTTTTTTAAAGCGGGTCTGTTTAACGGAAAATGGACATTATGCCACGCCAACTATCAATTTCGATATGGAAAAAGAGAAAGGGCATCCATTTGCGTATCATGTTTACGGATTGGCCTTGACTGAAGTCTCTATTGATTGTGTGCGCGGCACGTATGCGTTTGATGCTGTGAAAATTGTTCATGATTTTGGCAAAACTATGAATCCCAGTATAGACTTCGGGCAAATTGAAGGAGGCTTGGCTCAAGGTATAGGCTGGATGACCATGGAAGAACTCTGCTATGATCGGAAAGGTCAATTGATGTCCAATTCATTGTCTACCTATAAGATCCCGGATATATATTCAATCCCGAAAGAGGTCATCATCAAACCGCTGGATACAGAAGGTAGTGAGATGGCTATCCTCAAATCGAAAGCGGTGGGTGAACCGCCATTGATGTATGGCATCGGTGCTTATTATGCCCTTGAAAATGCCATCCGAGCGTTTAATCCAAATTTCAATTCGACATTTGATGCGCCTTTTACTCATGAGAAAGTCCTTACCGGATTGTACGGGCCTCCGCAATCGGAGTCTCATGAAAGCAGAGAAATGCTAAAAGAATCTGTAAGGACAGCTGACACCCTGGTTGAGGAATCCACCTAATTTGGTTTCAAACTCGAGAAACAGCTATTGGGAAACCGTCGCATCTCTGTTGAGAGAGAGTCAAAATGTATTTCTGGCCATGGTAGCGGAACATACCCGGCACTCTCCCGGCACCACAGGTGCCAAATTGCTGGTGGCAAAAGATAGAGATCCTGTGGGAACCATCGGGGGCGGAATCATGGAATACTCCTTGATGAAACGGGCAATAGGTATCTTGGAAAATAGCAGTTTTACACCTGAAATCCAGATGCTCAGTCACAGAAAGTCTGGACCGGAAGAAAAATCGGGCATGATCTGTGCCGGTAAACAGACCAATCTGTACTATCTCTGCCTTCCCGAAAAAGATGGTGAAACTGTCGAGCGAATAGTCCATTTGTTAAATCATAACCGGTCGGCTTTACTTTCAATTGGTCCTTCAGGGATGGCAGTTCAGAAACAAAAACCGAATGTCAACGAACTTCAAATTAAATTATCACAGGATAATAATAATTGGCTTTATGAAGAACAACTTCAGAATTTCAAACGGATTGCTATTATTGGTGGCGGGCACTGCTCCCTCGCTCTGTCACGAGTGATGAAACATCTTGGATATGATGTTTTTGTGTTTGATACACGGGAAAATGTATCCACTGTGGGAGAAAACAAGTACGCTCAAACAGTCCAAATCGTTGATGATTACCAAGATGTGGCTGCCCTGATACAATATCCTGAACTAACCCAGGTAGTGGTCATGACCACAGATGTGGCTTCTGATGTTCGGGGATTACTGGGTGTCATTCATCAACCCTTTCCTTTCATTGGTGTAATGGGAAGCCAGGCGAAAATAACTGAAATAACCAAGCGACTGAAAAGTGAAGGGATCACAGAAGATCAGTTGTCCCGGCTTACCACGCCCGTAGGCATTCCCATGGCCAGTAACACACCGGAAGAAATTGCCATCAGCGTGGCTGCACAAATACTTCAAAAAAGAGATCAGGTCTTTAACTAAATGGAACCCGTCCCAGACTTTGCCATTTCCAGCCAAAGAGTTATTACACCGGAAGGTGAAAATCCGGCTGCAATCCTTATCAAAGGTGAAAAAATCCTGGATGTCGTTTCTTTACAAAATATCCCTGAAGGCTGCCCCACCGAAGACCTGGGAAACGATGTGGTTATGCCGGGGCTGGTTGATGCCCATGTTCATATAAATGAACCCGGGAGAACCGATTGGGAGGGGTTTGAAACGGCAACGAAAGCCGCCGCATCAGGAGGGATAACCACCCTTGTGGACATGCCCTTAAACTGCATTCCTGTAACAACAACCGTTGATGCGCTACACCAAAAAACCAGTTCAATCCGGGAGAAACTTTGGATTGACTGCGGGTTTTATGGCGGCCTCATTCCGGACAATCTTAAGGATATTGAACCGCTGGCAGAGGCAGGCGTCTTGGGATTCAAAGCGTTTATGAGTCATTCCGGGATTGATGAATTTCCAAAGGTGGCAGAAAGTCATCTTCGGAAAGCATTATCCATCCTTGTCAATAAAGCGATTCCGGTTTTAGTACACGCCGAGTTGGAAAATAGTGTTGAAACATCAAATAGCCACCAAACCTATGAGAGTTTTCAGGCGACCAGGCCGAAATCCTGGGAGAATAATGCGATCAAACTATTGATCAAGTTGTGCAGGGAATATGAGACCCACATACATATTGTTCATTTATCTTCTTCAGACATTTTACCTGAAATTTCCCAGACTCGGGATGGAGGATTGCCCCTTACTGTGGAAACCTGCCCACATTATCTCCATTTCGCTTCCGAACGAATTTCTGATGGAGATACACGTTTCAAATGCTCCCCGCCAATTTGGGGCTCCGATAACCGGGAAAAACTGTGGGTGGGATTGGAAAAAGGGACAATCGATTTTATTACCTCGGATCACTCACCATGCACTCCGGAATTGAAAAAGCTGGATACGGGAGATTTTCAAATGGCCTGGGGGGGTATTTCATCGATTCAGTTTACCCTTCCTGTGATCTGGACGGAATGCAGACAACGTGGATTTTCCTTAGTTCAACTCACAAACTGGTTGAGCAAAAGACCTGCAAAATTTATTGGCAAAGGCCAACAGAAAGGCCAGATTGCTCCCGGCTATGATGCGGACCTGGTCTGCTGGAATCCGGAGGCAGAGTTTTTGGTAGAACAAACAGCCATTCATCACAAACATAAACTGACACCGTACGAAGGTGAGAGCCTGTTCGGCGCTGTAAATAAGACCTTTCTTCGTGGACAAAAAGTTTTTGACAATGGAAGTTTTGTGGGGCTTCCTCATGGTAAAATAGTAATGGGAAATCATGGGACCTAAACTCCAAAAAGATCTCATCGATCTTGCCTCGGAATCAAATGGTGGCCGTACTTTATTGGCCAGCGATGAATTCTTTGCCTCGAAAGAAAACCTGCTCAAGCCGGGGCGTGGTGAATTTATATCCGATAAATATACAGATCGCGGTAAATGGATGGATGGATGGGAATCTCGAAGGAAGAGAACCGCTGGGAACGATTGGTGCATCCTGCGTCTCGGGAAACCAGGCGTGATAAAGGAATTGGATATTGACACCAACCATTTCGTCGGGAATTTTCCGTCTCAAGCATCCGTGGATGCATGCCGGGTGCCTACTTTTACGGCTTTAGGTGAAATTATGGATGAGGTTGAATGGACGGAAATTCTCTCCAGGGTTGAGCTCCAGGGAGATTCACAGAACCGATTCGCGATTCATTATGAGGATTCCTTTACTCATCTTCGGCTAAATATTTATCCCGATGGGGGCGTAGCCCGATTCAGAGTTTACGGACAGCCTGAAGACAGTGCGGATGATCGCAATTCCTTCACTGATGCAGCCGCTTCGGAGAATGGCGGTGAGACGCTTGCCTGCAGCGACATGCATTTCAGTCACATGGAAAACCTGATTAAACCTGGCATTGGAACCGGCATGAGCGATGGCTGGGAAACGAAGCGACGACGTGGTCCCGGACACGATTGGGTGATCCTTAAACTTGGATTACCATGGATAGTTGAGCGGATTGTGGTGGATACATTACATTTCAAAGGAAATTTTCCTGATTCATGTTCTATTGAAGGGTGCGTTGAACCCGATACGGATCGGGACGCTATTCTCATAAACACTATTGATTGGTTAGAATTGCTGCCTGTTTCAAAACTTTCTGGTAACCAGGAAAACATTTTTTCAATTGCATCGAATCAGACTGAAACGCTCACCCATATTCGATTTAATATCTACCCCGATGGCGGTGTAAGCCGATTGCGAATTATTGGCCGTCCAGTCCCGTGATAACAACCAACTATTTTATTGTTATTTTTATAATACGATGACACTTGACACCCTGAATACATTACCGAAATCTGAAGCTTTGGAACAGTTTGCGATCTGCTGTGGCGCTTCGAAATGGGTAGAGGAAATAACTGCCTTTCGCCCTTTTCAACATAAAAATGAGCTCTTTGATCTGACAGAAAAAATTTGGTTTTCACTGAACTCTGAAGATTGGCTTGAAGCATTTTCTCACCATCCTAAAATAGGGGATATTGATTTGTTGCGCAAAAAATTTCAAAAAACAAAATCATGGTCTGAAAAGGAACAGTCAGGAATCCAAGAGGCTGGCGAAAATATCTTGAAAGATTTGGCAGAATCAAATCGATTGTACGAAGAAAAATTTGGATATATTTTTATTGTCTGTGCGACGGGAAAATCAGCTGAAGAAATGTTGGCACTTTTAAAGGTAAGACTGGAGAACGATCCAGAGGCTGAACTATTAATCGCTGCTAAAGAACAAAACAAAATCACCCAACTACGTTTAGATAATCTTCTTTCACTATGACATCCTCCCTTACCCCCGATATTATTGACGAAATTAATGTACGTCTCAAAGCTGCCAATACCATTTTTAACACAGCTCACCCCGGAGAATCCCCAGAAAGGCAACCGGTTCACACCGTGTATGGAGGCGCACATATTTTCCAGGCAGGATCCGCAAAAAAAATGGGGACCGCTGCTCTTAATCACCTGAAAGCATATGCACCGAACTTTGTTGATTTCTCAAAAGCTCTGGAATTAAAGGGACATGAGCATCTCCCTAATTCGAAAGAAGAGATATCCGCTCTTGAAGATCAATTGGGAAAAGACCTTGGTGCTGTCCAAAAAACCAATGAAGCAGCATTTTTTGCTTATACTGTGTATCAGCGTGTGCTGGAAAAATTAGTGCGTGAACCTGTAGAGGATTTCCGAATCGATTTTGAAGATGGGTACGGAAACCGGCCAGACAAAGAAGAGGATATGCATGCTGTTTTAGCCGCTGATGAAGTGGTAAAAGGTATGATAGAAAATTCACTTCCGCCCTTTATTGGCATCCGAATTAAACCCCTGACAGAAGAACAAAAAAACCGGTCGATCCGAACCCTAGACCTATTCATCACGTCCCTTTTGAAAAAGACAACGGGTAAGCTTCCGGATAATTTTGTTGTAACCTTGCCGAAAGTAACCATTCCCGAACAGGTTTCCTCTTTGGTTTATCTGTTTGATGCCCTGGAAGCAAAGACCGGCATTTCCGCTGGCTCGCTCCAAATGGAACTGATGATCGAGACACCCCAATCCATCCTGGACAGCAATGGAAATTCAGCCCTGCCTACACTGGTCAAGGCAGCAGACGGCAGATGCATTGGTGCACACTTCGGGGTTTACGACTATACCGCCTCCGCCAACATCACTGCCGAATACCAAAGTATGACGCATCCGGCTTGCGATTTTGCCCGACATATGATGCAAGTCGCCCTGGGGGGTACTGGCATTCGTCTTTCCGATGGCGCTACCAATATCATGCCCGTGGGACCACACCGGCCAACGGAGGAAAAACCATTAACAGAAAGTCAGATGGAAGAAAACCGGCAAGTTGTGTATCAGGCTTGGATATTAAACTTCACCAACATTCAACATTCCCTTAAACATGGGTATTACCAAGGGTGGGATTTGCACCCGTTTCAGTTTCCCCTTCGCTATGCTGCGGTTTACTCTTTTTTCCTGGAAAGCCTGGAGTCCACATCTCGAAGATTGAAATCGTTTATGGAAAAAGCAGCCCAGGTAACATTGGTCGGGGATGTCTTTGACGATGCTGCCACCGGACAGGGACTACTGAATTATTTTCTCCGGGGTATCAGTTGCGGAGCCATTACGGAAAAGGATGCCGAGGCAGCGGGACTCACCCTGAAAGAGATCCGGACACGGTCATTCAAAAAGATTTTGCAAGGGAGACAATTATGAAAAGTCCAATCACAACCCATGTCCTGGATACGGCTCAAGGACAACCGGCAGCAAACATCCATGTCGTGTTGGAAGTGCGGCGAACACAGGAATCATGGGAAACCGTGGGTGAAGGCTGCACCGATACCGATGGCCGGATCAACAATTTATTCATTGAACCTGAATCGGTGTCGCCCGGGACCTATCGTTTAACTTTCAACGTTTCCCCTTATTTTCGATCCCAGGGTGTAGATAGTTTTTATTCAGTTATTCCAATTGTATTTACCCTGGATGATCCTGATACCCATTACCATGTGCCCCTATTATTGAGTCCACACGGTTATTCCACTTACCGGGGCAGTTGAAAATCGTGGAATGGCACAAAATCCATGAAATTCTTAACCTGCTCTTTCGCTGGTTTCATATTATTGCCGGAATCACTTGGATTGGACAAACATATTTATTTAACTGGATGGAAAGGACACTCCCCATGGAAATTGACCCGGATGCAGGTGAAAATGTATCCGGGCAACTATGGATGGTCCACGGCGGCGGTTTCTACCTGGTGGAAAAACAAACAAAACCCAGGATTATGCCCAGGACGCTCCATTGGTTCAAGTGGGAATCTGCCCTGACCTGGATCAGCGGTATGTTTCTCCTCATCCTCGTCTATTATATGGGCGGACTTATGCTTGAGCAGGATTCAGAAATGTCCGAGTTAACTGCAAGTTTGATTGGCATCGGAGTTTTGATCCTCGGGTATGGGGCTTATCACCTTTTGTGGAACTCTCCACTGGGAACCAATGAAATTGTCGGATCCATTATTTCTTTTATTTTGATCATTGCCCTTTTTTCCGGTTTGGACCTTTTATTTAGTTCAAGAGCTGCCATGATGCATATTGGGGCTGTCTTTGGTACTATTATGACAGCCAATGTCTGGATGACCATTCTGCCTGTCCAACGAAAAATGATTGCTTCGGTTGAGAATAATGAACCACCGGACATGTCCCTGGCCATAAGGGCAAAGCGATGTTCCAAACACAATACTTATATGTCCGTGCCGCTGATTGTGATCATGATCAGTAGCCACTTCCCGGTTACTACCTACGGGAATACCTACAACTGGCTTATCCTTGGAGGATTTATTCTTTTGGGCTGGCTGGCTGCCAAGTGGATGAGAGGCTGAATTTTTTCTCATCCGATTTTTTTATTTAAAGTATTTCCGAAACCCTCCACCCCGGACACTAAATATCTCTGACGGGAGCCCTCGTTTTTAGATGCGGCTTCTCTATTTTTTGTAATTAATTCTCAAAGATTTATCTTTTCTAACGCAGTCAACAATATTCTTTATTAGTCATAAATTAGGGAAACAAATTTGAAGGACACACTCCGCCTAGTAGCGGGGTTTTTGTTTGTGGGGCAATACTGTGTAAATTAATTGATTAAACGCATCTGGCTTTTTAAAAGGAGGTCTGAAGTGCCATTAAATAAAATCAATCTAAAAGAAAAATTATCACAGTTCTCGAAATATTGGTCTCCGCGAATAATCGCAGAAATGAATGACTATCAGTTTAAGCTTGTAAAAATTAAAGGCGAGTTTATTTGGCATGACCATAAAGATACAGATGAAGTCTTTATAGTGATTGAAGGCGATATGAGCATTGAGTTTCGAGATGGTATAGTAGACTTATCTGAAGGAGAAATGTATGTTGTTCCAAAAGGCGTTACACATAAGACTTATGCAGAAAATGAATGTAAAGTAATGCTTGTTGAGCCTAAGGGTGTCATAAATACTGGTGAAACAGGCAGTGAGCTCACTGCCCCCAATGATGTTTGGGTATAAGTCAGTTAATAAATACTATCAACCAAACCCAAGCTCAATTTCCATCATCACACGGGTTTATTTTATAAAAGAGAGGCTCGCCATTATTGAAAATTTTAGTGGTTTTACTCAATCCCCGCTTACTTGTCCAGCGTAACGCCGTGCAGATGGATCGGGTTTTTTTTGTTTATAGACATTTAGGACTGGTGGGGTGTAATATTGCTTTATTAGAATAGTTCTTTATTACTTATATAGTACCAGCAGTACCCACTGATTTATTAGAATTATTTAAGAGGATACTGTGAACCAATTAGAAGCAAAAGAAAGATTCTCTCAAAAATTTGAGATTTATCCAAATCTTGATAAGGTAAAGAAGATTATGGTAAGTTGCTCAAGATGAGCACTGTGGTTGAGAAAAAAGAAGAAACGGTTCCATCCAGTGACGGAACGGCGCGCCGCACTGGGTCAATGCCGGACCCGGCGGTTCTCTCGTTCATGACCGCCCGCGTTAAAAACCAGCCTCACAACACCGCCTTTTCCGTTTATGAAGAAGGCTTTTGGCGGAGCATGAGCTATGCCGAAATTCGCCACCGCTCGAATGTCCTTTCATCGTGGTTGATCGAACAATCGTTGCAACACGGGTCACGGGTCGCCGTCCTGTCTGAAAGCAAACCGGAATGGGGGATCGCATTTTTTACGATTGTCCGTGCTGGTGGCGTAGTACTTCCCCTTGATCGAACATTGACTATAGAAGAACTAGAACCGATTATTCAAGATGCCCAACCTTCAGCAATCCTTGCTTCGGCAACCTACTTGGAAACAGCAGAGACACTCTGTAAGCGTGTCCATGGAATCGAACATATTATCGTGATGGAAGACGAGAGTCTACCCGGGCGCTATCAGAGCTATCGTGAACTCAAACCTAGCGCTGGCGTTATTGATGTACGGGAGCGTCAATGGGATGAACTTGCAGTTTTGACCTACACATCTGGCACAACGGGAACACCCAAAGGTGTGATGACGAGTTTTCAGAATCTTGGATTTGAAGTGGATACCTTGATGAATATAATTAATGTACGCCAAGGTGAGACTACTGTATCCATTCTTCCCCTGAGCCATCTTCTCGAATTGGTGGGCGGTTTTTTGTGTGCACTTTATAGCGGTAGTACCATCGCCTACATAAACTCTCTTTTTCCCCAAGATATTCTTCGAGCGATGAAGGATCAGTCTGCAACTCGCATGGTGGCGGTTCCACTCTTTTTTAATATGGTTAAAAAACAGATCGATCGGCAAATACGAAAAAGTTCGAAGATGAAGCGTCTGGTCTTTTGGTTCCTCTTTCATGTATGCGCACCCATTTGTCCAATTGGTATCCGACGAATTATGTTTCGGACAATTCACCAAGAGTTCGGCGGTCATGTCCGGTATTTTATGTCCGGTGCTGCCCCTTTGAACCTCGCGACAGAAATATTTTTTGAACGTATTGGGCTTCCCATCTATCAGGGATATGGACTAACTGAAACAAGTCCAGTGGCTTCAATCAACACCGAAGACCACCATTCTCGAGGAACCGTTGGCAAACCCTTGCCGGATACCGAGGTCCGCATTGCTGAGGACGGTGAAGTTCTGGTACGCGGTAAGCACGTCACCCAAGGTTATTATAAACTGGACGATTTGACCGATCAGGCCATAGATGCCGATGGTTGGTTTCACACTGGTGATCTGGGAAGTTTCGATAGCGCTGGCTACCTGACTATAAATGGCCGGAAGAAAAACTTGATCGTTTTGGGCAGCGGTAAGAAAGTTCAGCCTGAAGAAGTTGAACAACCGCTGGAAGCATCCCACCTATTCAAAGAAGTTTGCGTTCTAGGCTTGACTTCTTTGGATGAACTTCGCCAAGGGCAGGAAGAAGTGGGCTGTGTAGTCGTGCCTTCCGATGAGGCGCTGGGTTTACATCCAGGCCCAAAAGCGATGGCCCGCGCTATGGAAGACGAGGTGAGCCGGCGGTGTAAAGTGTTGGCCGGTTACAAACAGCCAAGCTGTGTGATCGTTCACTCGGGAGAATTACCAACAACCACGACTAAAAAGATCAAGCGCACAGAAGTTCGCGCACTGGTCAACGAACTGAGGAGAGAAAACCATGATGCTTAGCATGCCGGTGGCGTTTATCGCTATTTTGAACATCATTTTTGTTACACTGTTGCCGCGCATATTTTTTCGTCAGGATGGAACTTGGAATCTGAAATGGCTACTCACGGCTGCGCCCTACGCTGTGAATCCGATATTTCTTTTGCTCAATACGGAAGAGATCGCCATTTGGGAACCAGTCGTTTTCGGTTTCCCCAAAGAGCGCCTCATCCTTGAAACGGCAGGGATGCCGTTTTTCGCTCTATCAATCGCATTGATCGGCTTTACAATCGGCATTCATCGGGTGCCCATAGCCCTGTGGCATCAAGAAAACGATGCGCCCAAGAGCATTGTGACCCACGGACCCTATGCCTGGGTTCGTCATCCTTTTTATACATCGTTTTTGATGTGCCTTATCGGTTGCATCATTGTCTGTCCGCATCCAGCTCCCTTGGGTACTTTTATTTATGCGACCGTGGTTTTAATGGTGACTGCCCGTCGAGAAGAGCGGCGGCTCAGTGCATCGGAATTCGGAGATGAATACCGAGAATATATGACCAAGGTTGGCCGCTTTTTTCCTGGCATAGGGAGAGTTTCGTGACCGAATTTTACGTGGATAACCTTTCCTATGCCCTGGGTTCCATCAAACGCACGGTGGATGAATCGGCCAAGTCCGACACGTTCTCATCAGCTAAACTGTTGCGTGATTCAGGATTTGAAACCCATCATTTAGCCGCCGAAGGGGAATCTGTTTTGGACCTGGCGGTCAAAGCGGTGGGTCCGATTCGTGGAGCTCTCACAGAACTTCACGCAATCATATGGGCCTCCTGCATCCCGGAAAATGCCACGGTGGGCGATCGCGTCCAATTCGAAAGATCTCGGGATGTGAAACCTCTCATGGATTTTCCAGCCAGCCGGCTGCAATCCCACTTGGATGCCCCACAGGCTATCGTTTTAGGACTGGTCCAGCAAGCGTGCACGTCAATGCTGGGTTCGGTGCGGGTGGCCTGCGGTCTATTGACAACCGAAGGCGACTTCGAAAACATTCTCTGCTTGACATCGGATTGCTTTCCCCCAGGTGCCAAATACGAGCAAGCCTATAGTCTGATTTCTGACGGAGCGGCCTGCTGTGTGGTGTCTCGCAAGCCCGAAGGGTATCGCATCCTGGCCTGTCATCAGATCACAAATGGTGCGGCAGTGCAGGCAAGTGATGAGGAAACGGCGGCGGTCTATTTCACCTATATGCATCGAATGGTAAACGAGACGCTGGCGAAAGCAAAAATGACCGCTGAGGACCTGGATTGGATCATACCCCAAAACATTAATAAAAAAGCGTGGCAGATTTTATCTCGCCTGCTCAAGATCGATCTCAAACAAGTTTTCATCGAGCCTATGCCCGAAGTGGCCCATTGCATTTCCGGTGACAACATCATCAACCTTAAGCACTTGGATGAAAGCGGTCGTGTTGAACCAGGTCAACGCCTGTTGTGTTTGATGGCCGGCTACGGCCTCAACTGGCAGGCACTACTCCTTGAGAAGGTGGATTCAACATGAATGAAGCGAACAATATTAACACCGAGGCATTGGACCATACCGTTGAGCGGCTGTGTCGGGTTTCGGAAGAAAACTACATCGATCCCTTTGCCCGTCTGGATTGGCCGGAAGAATTGGATCGGGATACTTGGTTCACCAGCCCGGAACTCATCTCCATAGAAGGCACATCGCTCTGGGACGAATTGGATGAATCCCAACGCAAAACGCTGAGCTTCTACGAGGCAGTTGGATTTTACAGCATCAATATCCATGGCGAGCGCAGGTTGATCGAAGGGTTGGCGAGCCGATTGTACCGCAAAGACCACGATGGGGTGACACCCTATCTCCATCATTTCCTCGATGAGGAAAATAAACATATGGTCTATTTCGGTCGCTTTTGCACGCGGTACGCCAATGGACCCTATCCCGAAAAGAAGTTCGCCTTTGTTCAGGAATATGAAAAAGGTGAAGAGGATTTTCTCTTTTTTGCCGAAATTATGGTGTTTGAGGAGATCGTCGATATCTTCAATCGAAAACAAGCCAAGGATGACCGGCTGCATCCCCTGGCCAAGGAGATCAACTGGTTGCACCATTTTGAGGAAGCCCGGCATTTGAGCTTCGGACGTGAGTTTGTCAAAGTGTTGTGGCAACGCTATAGCCCGAATTGGACCGACGATACATTAAAACGCGTTCGAGAAACCATTGGCAGTTTCATCGGAGCGACCTGGCGAGAATATTACAATCCATCTGTGTATAAGGATGCGGGATTGGCGGATCCTTTCGCAGTCCGGAAGATGGCGCTGGCCCATCCAGCGAGCTTGGCGAGGCGCACTGAAATATCAGCCGCTCTGCTAAAGTTTTTGTCCACAAATGGGATCGTCCCAAATGCAAAGGAGTTACCATTATGAGTGAAAGTACCCGAGAAAAATTACGTGCATTTGTTCTAGAGAAAACTGAATCAGCCATCGCTGATCTCACAGACCAAACACATCTTTTTGAAAATGGAATATTGAAGAGCATCCAGGTTATGGATCTCATTTTATTCGTCGAAGAAATTAGTGGACAAGAGATCGATGTCGAAGGTCTAAAGCCGGGTGCCTTTAAAGATATTGATACGATCATGAAGAACTTTTGCGAAAACAGAGACGAAAAATGATAACGGGAGCCAGCGAGCACGCAACCGGACTTTGGGCGATCCACGGTTCGCTCCTGGAACTCGATCACCAGCTCGACGCGATCTTTCTGTCCTGGGCACGGGAGCTAAATGCACCCGAATACCGGTTCCCTCAGTTTCTGGCTGTGCAACATCTCGATCGGTTACAATATTTCTCGTCTTTCCCTCACTTGGTGACTTTCGCGGTCAGTTTAGACCGCGATGAGGAGGAACTCAAACGATTTGCGAAAGAACACGAAGTCTCGGCCGATGGGAGCTTGGAACTACCGATGGCTCCGCGGGTGACCCACGTGGTAACGCCAGCCGCCTGTTATCATGCCTATGTCGAGTTCGAGGGGCAGGAGTTCAATGAGCCGAAAATCATCACAACCCGCGGCACTTGCTGTCGTCGGGAAGACTACTATGTCGGTCTGGAGCGCCAATGGATATTCTCCATGCGCGAAATTGTCTGCATCGGCACCTCCGAAGAGGTCCAAACGTTCTTGGCAGAGGCCCAAGAAAAAGTAGACCGTTTTGTCCGCGAACTTGGGCTGAACGTCACTTGGGAAGGAGCGACCGATCCGTTCTTCAATCCAAAAAATAATCCGAAGTATATTTTTCAAAAACTGGATCCGGTTAAACAAGAACTGGTTTTTGATGGACGCTTGGCCATCGCATCCACCAATGATCATCGAAGCTATTTTGGTGATGCCTTTCAGCTGACACGCGATGGCCAGACGCTGTCTTCCGGATGCATTGCCTTCGGAATGGAGCGCTGGTTGTCGGCTTTCGTACACAGTTTCGGCGAAGACCCGGAGTCTTGGCCCGCATTTAAGGTATCTGATGTCTAAGCGTGCGTTGATCACCGGGATCACCGGATACGTCGGCCGTGGCGTTGCTCGACGACTGCTCGAAGATGGATTTGAAATCATCGGGTTGGTGCGCAATGGCCAGGACGATTATGAAAAGCGGGTCGAAGGATTGCGCACGGACCTTGGTGAATCGGAAAAACTTATGTTTATCCGCGGAGATTTGACGGATGACAATGCTTTGAAAGACTTGAATGTGGAGGGAATCACGCACATCGTTCATTCGGCTGCAGTCACTCGGTTCAACGTGGAAGCAGATCTCGCGCAGGCCGCGAACGTTGATGGTTCACGTAAGATCTTTGAGTGGGCCAAATGCTGTCGCCAACTTGAATGCTTCAGCTATATCAGTACCATTTACGCATGTGGTTTGGTTGATGGAGAGGTTCTAGAGACACGTCATCATGGGCCGCGGACTTTTGCGAATCATTATGAAAACAGCAAGTTCGATGCTGAGGCGTTGTTGCAAAAAGAATACGGTGAACTGCCCTGGCAGATCATGCGGGTCGCAACCATCATCGCTGATGATGACCACGGTAGGGTGACGCAACAGAACGCTTTTCACAACACGCTGAAACTTTTCTTTTATGGTTTGTTATCGCTGGTGCCGGGAAAAGCTGAAGTGCCACTGTATTTTGTTACCGGACGATTTGTTGTGGAAGCGATCGCCGAACTGACCCAGCATTGCGAGCGTCAATCGATCGTCCATGTTTGCCACAGCCAAGATGAAACGCCGACTTTGGGTGAGCTCTTGGACCTGGCGTACGATCGTTTCAGTGAAGAGGAAGATTTCCGGTCTCGAAATATCCTTAGACCATTGTTTTGTGATGCAGAGTCTTTTGGTTTGTTGGCGGGGGAGGCCGAGGAGATGGGCGCAACGGTGATGAGCCAAAGTCTGGGAAGCATCGCTCCGTTCGCGAAGGAGTTGTTCACCGTGAAGGATATTAAGAACGATCGGTTTCGAGCCGCCCTTAAGGACTATCGCGCACCCGACCCGAAAGTTCTTCTCGATGCGGTATGCGGTCACCTATTGAAGACCCGGTGGGGAAAACGTGCTGGTTAGAAAATACATCGACTCAGGCGAGTTGGTTTTCGCGTTCAGTCGCGAGGATCATCCTACACTATCCGCAACGGAACAAAGGCAGAGCGATTGCCTCAAAGGGTGGCCACGCCGCGAGGGTTGGATTCGAGGACGATCTGCATTGAAAAAGCTGTTGTTGGCCTTAAAGATGGACCCGGATACTAGCACACTCTCTTTTCCGCACCCGACACTCAGCCTCAGCCATACCAAAGGTTGGGCGGTGGCCATTGGAGTGTTGGCCGGCCCAATGAAAATCGATGGTATTGGGATAGATTTGGAGCTAAGTCGGCCGGTTCAAGATGAGCATGCCAGATTCTACCTCTCTAAATCCGAGCGCGAATCGGCTATTGATGATGAGCAACGGCTGCGCCTGTGGACGGTGAAGGAAGCGCTCTTTAAAGCTGATCCAAATAACCACGATGCCGTTGTCGGGCACTATCGTGTACAAACCCCGTCTGCGCTTTGCGGCATGGCCCGAAATCGAAAAGGGCGTATTTTTTTCTACGCGTGTGAAAAATCCCCCGTCGATAAGTTTTTCAGCGAAAAACAAGGTGGATGGATGAGTTGGGCAGTGTCGTTTCCGATGTCCGCCAGTACCCTAAAAAACGGAGGCTTCCATGCCCATCAGTGACAATCACCACTATATTTTGAGTTACTACCGAACCGGTGAGATTACAGGTGCATTATTTTTTGGACGACTCGCCAAAATAATGCGGCCGGGACCAATTCAAATGGACATGACCAAACACTTTGCCGATGAGGCGGCCCACGCGTATTATTGGACAGAAGCAATTAGACGCCTCGGCCGCGAACCTTTGAAGCTGCGCGACAGCTATCAGGATCAATACAATGAGGCGATCGGAATCCCGGTGAACGTCATGGAGACGCTCGCGGTGACTCAGGTTTTTGAGCGAAGGGTGATCAATGCCTACGCCCGACACGAGCGGGCACCGAACCTAGATCCTGTGGTCAAAGAGACCATCACCAAAATTATGGAGGATGAAAAATGGCATATCTATTGGATCAAAAACGCGCTGACGGGATTGGAGTCAGAATATGGAAAGGACCACATCGAAGAAACCATTAAGCGATATTGGTTGGCGGATAAAGAAGTCTATGCCAATACGATGCAAGAACATGAAGAGCGCATCGACGAAATTATGAAAGGAAAGGGTTAAGATGACCACTACAGCCATAGGAGTGAAAACAAGAATTGCCGAAGTGCTGAATATCTCTGCCGACCGCGTTTCCGAAGAAACCAACCTCAAAGATCTAGTCTCGGATTCTTTTTTGTTGGTCGAGATGGCGATCGAGCTGCAGGAGGATTTTCAGGTTCGGTTTTCGCAGGAGGATCTGAAAGTTGTACACACGGTTCAAGATTTGATCGCACTGATAGAAATCAATCTCAGTAGCAAGTAAATGTGCATAGTGGCGCTCTGTAGTAGTCGCGGGTGAACGCCAAGTGAAAAACTTTTATCTTAGACTGCACGATCGGATTGTCCGGACCCAATGGCTGATTTTGGCGGCGTTAGGGGTACTGTGCGTGGGTGCTTTGGTCCTTGTGGCGCAGATGCAGTTTGATATGTCTTTCCGGCCGCTTTTTGCGGATGAAGACGCGATGTATGCGCCGACTGAACGTTTCGAAGCTGTTTTCGGCGAAGCATCCGGTGCACATATCGGGGTGATTCTGGAAAGCGAGGATATTCTGACCCTACCCTACCTGCGCGGATTGGCGCAGCTTTCAGATCAGGTGGCACAACTGCAACATGTCACCGCCGTCATCAGCCTGACGCATTTTTATTTTCCGATCTGGACTCCAGCCGGCAGCAGGACGACGCGCCTGATTCCGAAATCTTTCTTAACGGGGGAAACTCCGGAAAGTTCTTTTCTAGAGCAGATTCGCTCGCACCCCAAGATCAAGCGCGTGATCTTATCTGAAGATGGCAAGAAAACTTTGTTGCTGGCCCGAGTGAACTTCCCTTTAAAGGATTTGAAGGGGCGCCAACCAGTCATCCGGCAGTTCAAGAAGACCGTCGCAGCTGGCATACCGCTAGGAACCACCCTTCGCTTTACCGGCGTTTCGGTAGTGGAGGAGGGGTATGCTGATATCGTTCTGTGGAGCAGTATCCGCAGCACCGTATTGACCAGCGCCGGACTGGTGCTCGCGTTATTTCTTTTTTTTGGGAGGTTTTCAAGCATTGCGGTCGCGCTCGCCGGTGTTTCAATCGCTGCCCCCATCACCTTAGCACTGTTGCATCTGATCGGGCAAAAAATCACCATTATCAACAGCATGGTGCCCATCATGCTGCTTATTATTGGTGTGGCCGACGCAATCCACATGGAGCAATCATTCATGCATTATCGAAACAGCGGCCGGAGCGTTTCTGAAGCCGTACGGAGGATGTTTGGGGCCATGGGACTGCCTTGCCTAATGACTACGGTAACGACGGCCATTGGCTTTTTATCCCTGCGCATGGCAAACATCGGGGCCATCCGGGATTTCGGGCTTAATGTTAGCATCGGAGTGGTTGTTGTGTATTTGATGAATATCTTATTAGTGCCAATTGTATTGTTGCGGTTACCAAGCAAGCAGGTGGGTTTCATGCGCTGGGCAGGGCGTGGGCTGGAATATTTTCTAAACGGATCCAGCCGCTTAGTAACCGGCCATGCAGGGAAAATCACTTTCGCGTTCGCCTGCTTGATCGCGGCCTGTGTGTGGATCTTGCCGCAACTTTCTTTGGATCAAAAATTCAATGAGGAAGTGGCAGCGGATCATCCAATCCGCTTTAACCAGGTCTTACTGGAGCAGGAATTTACAGGGTTTTTGGGGCCTGAGATCAGTGTCCGACCTAAGAACAGCAGTAATTTCTGGAGTCCGGCGGCTATGGATCGTGTCCGAAAGTTCCAAGACGCGTTGCGGGATCACTCGGATGTCCTGCAAGTGCGGACGTATCTGGATTATTTGCCTGAAGGCATGCCTCGCTCCTCGGCTCAGGAAGTTTTGAGCACCCTGCGAAAAGACTCTCCCTTAAAACACCAGGTTCAGGAGGTGATCAATCCAGACGGAAAATGGGCCAGTGTGATTGTACGCACGCGCGATATGGGCACCAAACGGGCCGGGGAATTTAAAGATTGGATAGAGGAAATCAGCATCCGTCATTTGGGCGCTGATTTTGAGGTGCAGGTAGTCGGCCAGTGGTGGCTGGCGCAGCGCGGCATGATGAATATTCTAAGCGACATGCTGCGGAGTTTCGTCACCGCCTGTATCTTGATAATCCCCATCATGGCGCTTCTGCTGCGCAGCATCCGGCTGTTCTTAGTGAGCCTCCTTCCAAATTTACTCCCGATGCTAGCCGCATTGGCTTTCATGGCAGCGGCGGGAATTTCGGTTAGGATCGGCACGGCCATGATCCTGGCCATCGCACTAGGCATCGCGATCGACGATACCATCCATTTAATGATTCATTTGCGAAAACATAACGCCGAGGGGGGAGATCCCAAGGAGATTGTCTGGCGGACACTGGCTCAAACCGGCAAGGCGATTCTCTATACCTCGGTCGTATTGGTGATCGGATTTGGCAGCATGCTTTCCAACGAGTTGATGGCCATTCGGGATATGGGCATCGTCGCGGCAGTCACGATTATCATTGCCCTTATTGCAGATCTCTATTTGGCTCCGGCCCTATACCTGCTTAGTTTCGGCGTACTTAAAAAAGATTGAGCCTGAATACGGTAAAGACGTTATCGAAGCGGCACTCAAAAGGTTTTGGGAGGCAGATCAAGAAGTCTACAAAAAGACCATGGAGGAACATGCGAGATGGCCAAGTTATGCCGAGGCTCGCACATTGAAGGGTAATTTTTGATATTTAGCTGATGAGTTCGTCAAATCTCTTTATGAAGGTGGGATATGCACAAGGAGGCTAAAATGAAACGATTATTACTCATGCAACCGCTATTATTATGGATTGCTTGTGGGCCCCTGAAGGTCGTAATGTTCTAAGTATAGTCTGTGTAAACCGCTTTATATAAATACTTATCAATATGCTGATTCAGGTTATCTGGGATTACAGAATCCATTAAGCCATCACTTTCAGCCTGCCGGGCTACAGCCACGGCAATATTCTTTGATACCTCTCGGATGGAAGCTAGCGGAGGGTAAATTTGACCGGAAGAAATGCTCTCATCAGTAACCATGGCGGATAATGTTTCAGCAGCGGTTAAGAACATGGTATCAGGTACAACGTAGGAGCGGGACACGACCACCCCCAATCCTACACCGGGGAAAATATACGCATTATTCCCCTGTCCCGGGACAAAGGTTTTCCCATTAACAGTCACAGGTTCAAATGGACTCCCACTGGCAAATATACATCTGCCGTCTGTCCAACTGTAGGCTTGCTCTGCAGTGCACTCTGACATTGATGTGGGATTGGACAGGGGAAAAACAATTGGCCGGTCATTATTTCGAGCCATAGCTTCCAATACTGGTTGGGAAAATGATTGCGGCTGGCCAGAGACACCAATCAAGGCGGTTGGTTTAATTGTATTAATTATCCCCAGCATATTATGCATTGGGCTATGGTGATGGGCAAAGGGCATTTTTGATTCTGTGAGTCTTTTTCTTTCTTTTACCACCAATCCCTGGCTATCGATGAACCAGCATTTTCTCTGAGCCTCATCCTCAGAGAAACCATTTTTTTGTAATGCAGATACAAAAAGCTGAGCAATACCAATCCCAGCGGTTCCGGCACCATAAAACATGAGTCTTTCATCCTGTAATTTGCGATGGGTAATCCGCTGGCTGGCTAACAGACCCGCCAGAGTGACCGCAGCTGTCCCCTGGATATCATCATTGAACATGCGAAAATCATTTCGATATTTATTCAACAAACGAGCGGCATTGATATTTGCGAAATCCTCAAACTGGATCAGGGCATCTGGGAATACAGATTTTACTTCATTCATGAATTCATCAATAAAATCATCATACTTGCTACCACGCAAGCGTCTTTGGGGAATGCCTATGTATAGAGGATCTTTATGAAGCTCTTCATTATCAGTGCCAATATCCAACATAATGGGCAAGCAACGGGCTGGGTCAATTCCGGCACAGGCTGTATAAAGTGATAATTTACCGACAGGAATTCCCATTCCATGAGCACCAAGATCACCCAAGCCTAATATTCTTTCTCCATCTGTCACCACGATGACATCTACGTGTGGATTTGGCCAATTCCTTAGTATCGTATTAATGTTTCCGCGGTCAGTTGCGGAGATAAAAAGTCCCCGGGGGCGACGAAATATGTGGCCATATTGCTGGCATGCTTTCCCTACAACTGGTGTATATAATATTGGCATCATTGTTTCAATTTCATCAATAACTGTTCGATAAAAGAGGGTTTCATTGCGATCCTGAAGAGCTATCATAAAAATGTACTTTTCCAAATCATCCTGTTTGGCATGGAAATTTTTCATTATCCTTGCTTTTTGCTCTTCTATAGTTAAAACGGTTGGTGGCAACAAACCCTTCAGATTTAATTCTTCCCGTTCCCGCACTGTAAAACCAGTGCCTTTATTCAACAAGGGTTCATGAAGAATCTGCGAACCTTTGGGCAATTCATTAATGCGGCGTTTATAATCTACCATAATCAAATTTAAAACAGATTTAACTGGTAAAAATGAACGAGATTATAAAGAAACAGGTCGTTTTTTGTTTGTGGGGGTGGTAGTAGACTTATCCCATGAAAAGACTTCTGCTTATAAACAAAACTTTCATTCAATATCGCTTTAAATTATCCTGTAACCTCCACAATTAATATTAAGAGGAACGATAACTATGGCAGCTGACAATAAGAGTATTTCACCCACTATAATTCCAAGTATGCGTTATAAAGACGCTCCTGCAGCTATCAAATGGTTGTGCAAGGCATTCGGTTTTGAGGAACACCTTATTGTCCCAGCTGAGGATGATATGATTGCACATGCTCAACTCACATTTGGAAACGGTATGATTATGGTTGGGTCTCTTCGTGATGATGAATTTATTGAGCATCAGAAACCACCAAGTGCTCTTGAAGGATATAATTCACAAAGTCCATATATTATTGTGGAAGACATTGATAAACATTATAATTGTGCGGTTGAATCTGGAGCTGAAGTTATTGTGTCACTCAAAGAACAAGATTATGGCGGGAAATACTATTCTTGCAAAGACCCTGAGGGATTCTTATGGCATTTTGGAAGCTACAACCCTTGGGATTCTGACAGTTAGAATATTTAGGACAACAAGGACCGCCAAGTAGCGGGGTTTTTTGTTTGTGCGCAATTACTACCATGGTACTATATTCTATAATATTTTGTGAATAAATTGGAAAAGAAAAAAAGGAGATCAAGTGCGTTTAAATTCATTAATTATTTCAATCTTACTTGGGAGTATCTTTACAATGAATAGCTGTGCTAAACATTCTGTTGAGTTTGATGTTTTTTTGAACAATTTCATTGAAACTACATTTGAATTGGAACCCACATTCGGGGTTTATATGGGTCGACATGAATTTGACGGTCAGCTTCCAAATTGGTCTAAAGCAGGCATCATGAAGCATATTGAATTTCTCAAGGATTCCCGTTTTAAAACAGTGGGTTTCGAAGATGAAAATCTGAGTGCAGCGCAGCAGTTTGATAAAAAATATCTCTTAGCCGTTATTGATGAACAGCTCTTCTCGCTGGATGAAGCTAGGCTCCCATTTACCAATCCGGTGTTTTATGGAGCAATTGGACCTGATGTATATCTTTCCCGGGAATACGCCCCCCTTGAAAAGCGGATGAAAGCATATACGGTTTACGCAAATAATGTGCCTATTGCTGTAGGACAAATCATTGAAAACATGGAAACACCCTTGCCTAAGACTTTTGCCGAGGTAGGCAAACGAATTTCCCATGGACTGGCAACCCATATGAGTGATGGTGTTCCAGGGATTTTTTCTGGTGTTGATGATACAACTCTGCAGTCCGAATTTTCAATAGCAAATGGTATTGCCACCGCTGCCATGAAAAAGTTGGGTGACTGGTACGAATCCCAAATTGAAACGGCTACAGATGATTATGCCCTGGGTGAAGATCAATATAAAAAAATGTTGTGGATGAGTGAACGTGTAAATACGCCTTTAGATGAATTAGAAACGATTGCTCTTGTTGACCTAGATCGTAATACGAAAGACCTCGTGAATGCCTGCGAAGAGTTTGCTCCCGGTGAATCCATTACCGATTGCGTTGCGAAAGCCCAGGCAGATAAGCCGGAGGGTGGAGCGGTTGAAGGTGCACGAGCTCAGTTATCCGATCTAAAGCAATTCTTGATCGATAATGATCTTGTTTCCATTCCGGGGGATGAAGAGTCACTCGTGGATGAGGCACCTCCACATAACCGCTGGAATTTTGCCTACATAGAGATCCCGGGACCTTATGAAAAGGGGCTGCCTTCCATTTATTACATTGCACCACCTGATCCCAGCTGGTCAAAAGAAGAACAGCGAAATTATGTTCCGGGAAAATCAGACCTGATGTTTACCTCTGTGCATGAAGTGTGGCCAGGACATTTCCTGCATTTCCTGCATGCGAACCGGTCGGACCGAATGATGGGACGGATCTTTCAAGGTTATGCCTATACGGAAGGGTGGGCCCATTATTCAGAAGAACTCATGATCGAAGCTGGTCTCGGAAATGGTGACCCTAAATACCAGATCGGACAGATCTTGAATGCTACGTTGCGAAATGTCCGATTTCTTTCTTCGCTTAAGCTTCATACCCAGGGAATGAGTGTGGCTGAATCTGAAAAAATGTTTGTTGAACTGGGTTTCCAGGATGCTGGAAATGCCAAACAGCAGGCCGCACGGGGTACGTTTGATCCGGGTTATTTGAATTACAATATTGGTAAACTCATGATTCAAAAATTACGATCGGACTGGTGTGCTGACAAAGGTGGTCGCAAAGCCTGGAAAACATTCCACGACACATATCTTTCCTATGGCGGTCCGCCAATTCCATTGGTTCGAGAAGACATGCTCGGCGTTGATGATGATGGAAAATTGTTTTAATTAGTAAAACATCAAGCCCCGCCAAGTAGCGGGGTTTTTTGTTTATAGATATTTAGGACTGGTGGGGTTGAAAAAAACAACTACACACATTTTCTAAATTACACCTAACATTTTCTTTTTTTGTTTATCGTATTCTTTTTCTGTCAAAATATCTCTTTGCTCAAGGTCATAGAGTTTTTCCAACTGGCTGACAGCTTCAGCCGAATTATCTACCTTATTTTTTGGGATTAATTCACCAATACGATTCAATAATCTTTTTTTAACCTTTACAAATTCTTTTTCTGTGATAATGCCACTTTCTTGCATCTCTTTCAGCTTCTCAATTTGCTCTATAATAAGATTCACATCGGTTATAACCATATTGCTTGATTTAACTATTGCAGGACGATAGTTCCAATAATAATCATAATGCCAATAATTGTGATGCCATCTAGGGTAAGTGTGGTAACGTACAACTATTGTACTATTTGAGTGGTGTTTAGAACGGTGTTTTTTGGTCCTTCCATGTGCCTGTAAATTTGAAACAAAAGAAAAAAGTATTATTGCACTAAATAATATATTCATTTTCATGTCTTACTCCATTTCTTTGATTTTGTTTGTAATATTTGGACACAGGTGTATTTAGATAGTTAAATATTTATTTGTTATTTTTTGACATTTATGACAGGTGGGGTGTAATATTATATTAATGAAGCGCTTCCTACCACTATTAATCCTCACTGGCTTGTTGTTTGGCAAGAGAATGGACTATCTCAACAAGAGTTTACCGAAATGTGTTCGGTTATGATATATTCTGGAGAACTTCCTGAAGATTTTGATATTGAGAACCGTTTCCAAATTCACGATAAAAATAAAGATGGATATGTTGATGCTGAAGAGTTATCAGAGATGATGCAAACCTTTTTTGGTGGACTGGATAAGAGTATGATTATTAAAATTGCGAAAGAAAATGCGAAAGAAGATTTTATTTATACAGGATTAATATGGAAAGGAGTTTCAATTGTTGCATTTATTAGCGGTCTTTATATTTATAAAGTTGATGAATATAACAATGGTCCTTTGGCAAGTTTAATTGGATTTTTAGGACCGCCAGTAATCAGTTACCTAAAACCTGTAAATTTAGCTGGACACCGAATCCACGAATTACAATCCAAAAGTGAAGAATATCAAAATGTGTATCGTACAGCCTACGATAGAGCAATAAGAAACCAACGGTTAAAGCATTCTATAATAGGCACAGGTTGTTCTATTGTAGTCCTTGGTGTTACCGCTGCATTAGCATATGCGGCCATAATAGGTATTGTGGCTCATTAGCGGGGTTTTTTGTTTCCACACAATAATCCTTACATTCCACTGTGAAAATTCATAATAAAGGAGAATTGAAATTCTTCGTAGAAGCCAAGGCTCCAAGGGTACCCTTAACCCATAAAGAACCTGTTTTTCATGCGAAACGATACGCCTATTCAACTACAGTGTCCCAGCTGTGAGCGAGCAGACCACCACAACCGAACCGGTCTTCCCTGAAGCAAAGATGAACTTGGTGACGGTGAAGGCGCCGGTCACCGGCCGCGTCGTGTCCAATGACCGTTGCCTGAAGGGAAAATCCTCCAGCTTCGTCCGTCATCTGGTAGTGGACGTCGCGGGCACGCCGCTGGCCGGAAATTTCCTAGTCGGGCAGTCGTTCGGAGTGATTCCGCCCGGCGTTGATGAGAACGGCAAGCCCCATAAGGTTCGCTTGTTCTCCATCGCTTGCTCCAGTTCCGGCGAAGACGGCCGGCCATACATCCTCTCCACCACTGCCAAACGTGTGATCGACGAGTTCAAATCCCAGAAGCCCACTAACGACCCCGAGGATCACATCCTGTTCCTTGGCCTGTGCAGCAACTACCTCTGCGATCGCCGACCCGGCGATGAGCTGAAGATCACCGGACCCAACGGCAAGCGATTCCTGCTGCCCGTCAACCCCGCTGATCACGACTACCTGTTTGTCGCCACAGGTACTGGGATCGCTCCGTACCGGGGCATGCTGATGGAACTGTTGGATGGTCCCAGTGGACCTTGCCCCAGCCAGCTGCATCTGGTGATGGGATCTCCCTATACGACCGATCTTCTCTATGACGATTTGTTTTGCCGCCTGCAAGCGGAGCACGACAATTTCCACTACCACACCGCCATCAGCCGCGAGCCCCGGCCGGGCAGCCGTTGCGGTATCTACACGCATCAACTCATCGATGAGCAGATTGACCGCTTCCGCCCGCTGCTGCAAAACCCCCGCACAGTGATCTACATCTGCGGGCTCTTGGGCATGCAGATCGGCCTGTACCAGGTGCTGGCCAAGCATGGATTGGCGGACGGATTCCTCAAGATTGGCCAGGAGCTTCAGGCAACCGACCCCCGCGATTGGACGACGCAACAGATAAAACATCACATCCGTCCCACGGCCAGGTGCATGGTCGAGGTGTACTGAAGACAGACATCACCATCAACCCATTGGCCGTCAGCCATAGGCCATCACTTTCATAGCACTTGGCTTCGTCCGGCGGTTGTCTTCGTTTATTGAGCCTTGTAGTCGTAATGATCGAAGGCTTTGGATGTTGCTCTGGTTGTGTATGGGGTAATATCCATCTTTTTTGGACCTTTACTTTAGATTAGCGAATTTTAAAAACATCGTCCATTATTTTCAACTATGATGTTTAGTAAACAAGGAGGCTAAAATTGACTGAAAGAGAAACCCCCACCCAAAGGGATAGGATTTAAGCAAGAGCCCCGCAGTAGCGGGGTTTATTGTTTATAGACATTTAGGACTAGTGGGGTGTAATATTGCTTTTATGAAGCGATTTCCACCCCTAATATCTTTTTTATTAATTACCTGTAGTTTATCTTGGCAGTCTTGCGAAGATGAGGATAGTCTGGATGATGAAAGACTAAATTATAAATTTGAAACAGGTGAATTTTCAAATGGTTTGGAATACACAAGATACATTATTAATGCAACAAGCTAAATCAATACCATCTATTGTTATACCATGAAGGTCGGAGTTTATTCACAATTGCACAATTGACACAATAATGTACGGTAATACAACATATGAGGTAGCAGGAGGGCCAGCATGTTACTGCTCCCTTACTTTAAGAAATCAAAAATTTGATGTTAATCTTGCAACCAAATACGGCAAGGATTTTCCTTTAACTGAATTCCTTGAAAAAAACAAAATAAACATGCCAGAGCATTCATCTGAAACAGATACTACCAGATTTAAGATTATTTTGAATGATTCTGACAGAGAATTGTTAATTCAAAATAGGTGTGAACCATTAGAGTTTATTGATGAAAAAAACGATGGCATTATAATCAGTCCAGTTTATGATGAGATTTCTATGGAGTTGTTTGAAGAAATTAAAGCGTCTTCTGATTTCATATTCTTGGATCCACAAGGATTTTTACGTGAACATGATTTAGAAAAAAGAATTTCACTCAAAGAGACAAAACTTGATTTAAACGGTGTTTCAGCTATTAAAGTAAATTCTGAGGAGCTATGGGCACTTACTGGTGCTAATGATGATTCTGCGTTAATTACATTACAAAATTTTGGAATTGAAAATGTAATATTGACAAACAAGCAAGACGTATCTCTACTGGTCAAAGATAAAATCTATTCTATACAGTTACCAATCTTGGAACTGGTAGATACTACTGGTGTGGGAGATATATTTTCTGCAACGTTTTGTTGTACAGTGTTACGGGAAAAGGATTTCTTGTGGGCACTCTCGTTGGCAGGTGGTGCAGCACAAGCAGCACTTGAGACAAAAAATTTTGGTATTGAAAAAGTACCGCAAAAAGACGCAATTGAAAATAATGGCTCATATTTTTATAACATGGTACAATACCGACAGATCTAATACATACTGTATTTTGGAAGATTAATGATGATGGAAACGCTAAGATTGAGATTAGAAAAGAATTGACCAATGTTGAAGCGATTCCTACCGTTATTAATCCTCACTGGGTTGGCGTTTGGACAAGACACCACACTTGCATTACACAACGGCAGAACAATAACGGGTAAAATTATATCAGAGACTGATTCTACTTATGTAATAGAGTCGGAGCATGTATTAAACAAGATTTTTAAAAGGGGAATTATAGGTTTAATGCTTAATCTTAATGAAAATCCTCTAACAACTAAAAAGGAAATTCAAAATGTTAAACTCGCACAGACCAATGAAGCACCTTTACAGACTATTGAAGGTGTTATAGATAAAAAAACGAACTGGTTTGCACAAGCTGGGTTTATATCTAAAGAC
>CAJXWT010000026.1 GCA_913062595.1 uncultured Fidelibacterota bacterium | reverse complement strand
ATTACTATTGTAAAACGTTTAGTAAATGAATATGATATTATTGTTGAACAATTTCGTCCTGGTGTAATGGAACGATTAGGCCTTGATTATCATTCAATTGTCAGTGTAAACCCCAATATAATCTATTGTTCGATCACTGGTTATGGACAAACAGGTCCTTACAAGGATCGCGCTGGTCATGATATTAACTATCTAGCCACTGCAGGGGTAAGCAGTCATAGTGGTCGAAAAGAAAATGGCCCAATTCTTTCTGGCATTCAAATAGCTGACGTTGCTGGTGGTTCACTACATGCAGTGTCAGGCATTTTGGCAGCGGTAATTCAACGAATACAAACAGGTGAAGGTCAGTACATAGATATTAGTATGACAGATGGATCTTTTGCCTTGAATTCCATTCATGGTGCCGAATACTTATCCGGAGGGTCGGAGCCGAAACTGGAGTCCACAATATTAAATGGAGGAAGTTACTACGATTACTATGAAACCAAAGATGGCCGTTACTTTTCAGTAGGCAGTCTAGAGCCAAAATTTTTCTTACAGTTATTACAGGTAATGAAAAAATACGGAAATGTTGAAATTGATCCTGACAGTCAATTGAATAATCAAAAAGATATCAAATCGCAATTATCTAAAACATTTAAGAAAAAAAATTATGATGATTGGTGTACTACTTTTTCCGAAATAGATGCTTGCGTTGAACCAGTATTAACATTCAGTGAAGCAGCCCAACACTCACAATTAAATGCCAGAAAAATGATAGTAGATGTTCCAGCAGATAATGGTATTTATAAAAAACAAATTGGCAATCCGCTAAAATTTTCATTATCAGAAACAGATTATAGGCATATAGGTGTACCACCTGGGGCACATTCAAAAGAAATTTTATTGGAAATCGGTTTTACTGAATCCGAATTAAAAATATTGTTTGACCAAGGTATTGTTAGTTAAATGGCAAAAAATAAAATAGTAAAAATTGGCTGCGCTTCTGCTTTTTGGGGCGATACCAGTAGCGCTGCACCACAATTAGTATATAGTGGCAATATAGACTATCTTGTATTTGATTATCTAGCTGAGGTAACCATGTCCATCCTGGCCGGTGCAAAATTGAAAAATACTGATATGGGTTACGCCACTGATTTTGTTAAACATATGTCGCCCCTTTTAAGTGAAGTGAAAAAACGCGGGATCAAGGTCATTAGTAATGCTGGGGGAATAAACCCGGAAGCATGTCGGGCAGCTGTTATGGAAGAAGCAAAAAAAGCGGGAGTTGAATTAAATATCGCCCTGGTCAAAGGTGATAATCTAGTTAATCAAAAGAAACAATTGCAGGCATTGCCAGTCACTGAATTGGAAACAGGTCAAACCATGCCTGATGGCATTACAAGTATTAATGCGTATCTGGGCGCTACAGGTATCCAGCATGCACTGAACAAAGGCGCAGATATGGTTATTACAGGAAGGTGTGTGGACAGCGCTGTTGTTCTCGGACCACTAATGCATGAATTTGGTTGGACAGCGCAGGACTATGACCTGCTGGCTGCTGGTAGTTTAGCCGGTCATATTATTGAGTGTGGTGCACAGTGTACAGGCGGCAATTTTACAGATTGGCACTTAGTGGATAATTTTGACGATATGGGGTTTCCCATTGTGGAAGTTGAGTCAAACGGAAATTTTATTGTAACCAAGCCCAATGGCACAGGTGGTATTGTTTCATTCGGTTCTGTAGCAGAACAATTCCTTTATGAAATTGGAGATCCTAGAGCCTATATCCTGCCTGATGTGGTTTGCAATTTTACTAATGTTACAATGGAAGAATTAGGATCAGATCGTGTATTAGTTCGCGGCGCTAAAGGACTTCCACCAACAGACACATATAAGGTATCCGCAACGTACTTAAAGGGCTATCGAATAAGCATAGCTGTTATTATTGCCGGAATTAAAGCCGCGGAAAAAGCTCAAGTTAGTGCCGAAGCAATCATTAAAAAAACACAGCGTATTTTCAGTGAAAACGGTTGGTCAAATTATATTGATAAAAAAATATCAATTATAGGCACTGAAGTTACTTATGGCGATAATGCCAGGCCCACTCAACCCCGTGAAGTATTGTTGCGGATCATGGCTACCCATGAACAAAAAGAGGCCTTGATTTTACTTTCCCGCGAAATAGCACAGGCTTCAACCGGCATGACGCCTGGGTTCACAAATATGCTTGGCGGAAGACCTTCTGTGTCACCATCTATACGTTTGTTTTCTTTTCTGATATCAAAAGAAGATGTTAAGGCTACCATTGATATCAACGGAAAACAACTTTTATTGGATTTACCCAATGAAGGTGGGTTTGAAGTTGATGAAATATCAACTGAACCTGTAGTTTTTGATAAGCTTGAAGCAACAGATGCAGAGGTACCTCTGGTTAAGCTTGCTTACGCCCGTAGCGGTGATAAAGGCGACCATGCCAATATTGGCGTAATCGCCAGAAAATCTGAATTCCTGCCATATATTAGAGCTTATCTCACACCTGAAAGAGTTGCCGCATATTTTGCACACGTAGTCAAAGGAAAAGTTGATCGGTGGGATCTGCCTGGGATCGGTGCATTCAATTTTTTACTAAGAAATTCCCTGGGCGGTGGTGGCATGGCCAGTTTAAATGTAGATCCGCAAGGTAAAGCATATGCCCAGCAGCTCCTGGATATAATTATTCCGGTTCCACGGAAAATTACGGAAGAGGTAAATAAATAAACATGAGTTACAACAGCGTTTTCAAAGATGACTTATTCTCAGAAGATAATATTATCGTTACAGGTGGCGGTAGCGGCATTGGGCGCTGTACCGCCCATGAACTTGCCGCACTTGGAGCCAACGTCATAATTGTTGGCCGTAATCAGGATAAACTAGAAAAGGTCAAGGTAGAAATTGAATCATCCGGTGGGAATGCCATTAGGTTTGCATGTGATATTCGAGATGAGGATGCGGTAATACAATCCGTTACAGAAATATATAAACAATGTGACAAAATTCATGGATTGGTAAATAATGCCGGCGGTCAATTCCCATCCCCAGCAGAACATATTTCCCAAAAAGGGTTTGAAACAGTCGTTCGTACAAATCTTGTGGGCGGGTTCTTGTTTTGCCGAGAAATCTACAATCAAGGAATGATGGACTCCGGTGGCGCCATTGTTAATATAACGGCAGATATGTGGAATGGTATGCCTAGTATGAGTCATTCTGGAGCGGCTAGAGCAGGTATGGACAACCTCACAAAAACACTGGCTTATGAGTGGGGTCATGCCGGCGTTCGTGTCAATTCAGTTGCGCCGGGTTATATTGCTTCTAGTGGCTTGGACACTTACGAAGGAATCGTTAAAAAAATTATACCCAGGTTAAAAGAATCCGTTCCCTTAAAGCGAATGGGTACTGAATCGGAGGTTAGTACAGCGATTTGTTTTTTACTTTCGGAAGCTGCTGCCTATATAAATGGATCCTGTATCCGTGTAGATGGCGGTTCTCCTTTGGGGAACAGTCTTTGGCCACTTAAAAACAGTGATAAATACAAGCCATACGATGGCTTTCACCTTTCAAAATTACCTGATGTACTTGATGGTCGATTATAAACACAATGAGTTGTAGGTAACGAAAATGGCTGTATATGAATCTAAAATAAATACTAAATCAAACAAATATTTAACAAATCGTGCTGAAATGCTGGCATTGGTACAGAAATTGCGCGATATCGAAAGTCGAAGTGGTGAACTTTCAGAGCGTCGGCGTCCGCGATTTGAGGAACGTGGTCAACTAACCCCCCGGGAACGACTCTCTTCCCTAATAGATCCAAATACGGAATTTGTCGAGCTCTATAATATGGCAAATTATCTGGTAGAGGATAATAATCCTGAAACAAGTATACCGGGAGCCAGCATGATAGTCGGTATTGGCTTTGTGAACGGTATCCGTTCCTTGGTATTTGTTGATGACAGTGGAATTAACGCAGGTGCTTCTACATCTAAATCTGTTGAAAAAGCACTTGGCTGCCTGAATATTTCTTTAAAGCAGAAACTCCCTTTTATTCACCTTGTGGAAAGCGCCGGAGCAAACTTAATGAACTACACCGTTGAGTTATGGGCCAATGGTGGTGGTATGTTCTATAGATTGGCAAGATTAAGTGCTGCAGGAATCCCTACTATTGCAGTTTTACATGGATTATCTACTGCTGGCGGCGCTTATCAACCTGGAATGAGTGATTATGTTATTGGTGTGAAGAAAAATGGCATGGCCGCCCTTGCTGGTCCAGCTTTATTGCGAGCAGCGACAAATGAAGTAGCGAATAATGAAGAACTAGGCGGCTCGGAAATGCATGCGACTGTATCTGGACTAGTAGAATACCTTGGGGATGATGATGTACACGCTATAAAAATTACCAGAGATCTTATTGGACGGCTTGACTGGAATAAAAACCAAGATATACAAGTAAAGAAAGAATACAATGAACCGTTATACAGTGCAGATGAAATTGCCGGTATTGTACCATTAGATTATAAAAAACCATATGATATGAGAGAAGTTGTTGCGCGCATTGTTGACAGTTCTGATTTCATCGAGTTTAAACCGCGCTATGGTTTTACTACTTTATGTCTTCAAGCAGAGATCCACGGCCAAAGCTGTGGAATTATTGGAAACAATGGTCCGATTGATCCAAATGGAGCCACCAAGGCAGCACAATTCTTCCAACTTTGTGATAAATCTGATATTCCGTTGATTTTCTTGAATAATGTTACTGGCTACATGGTCGGAAAAAAATATGAACAGGCGGGCATGATCAAACATGGAGCTAAGATGATTCAAGCAGTATCTAACGTAAGTGTGCCAAAGATAACACTTTACATAGGTGCCAGTTTCGGCGCTGGCAACTATGGTATGTGTGGTTACGCCTATGAACCGGATTTTATATTCTCTTGGCCCAATGCAATGACTGGTGTTATGGGTGGAAAACAGGCAGCTTTGACCATGAGACAGGTTATGATTGCCTCAGCGAAACGCCGAAAACAGAATATCGACGAAGAAGAATTAAATGCGAAAGAGAAAGCCATTACCAAACATTTTGATGACCAAGCAAATGCTTTTTACACATCTGGTCGATCACTCGATCAAGGCATAATTGACCCAAGGGATACCAGAAAATTATTAGGCTTTCTTCTTGAAACATGTTGGGAGGCAAGAAATCGCACCCTTAAGCCAAATAGTTTTGGCATTGCCCGCATGTAGTGGAATCTTATGTAATAACTGTGAGGATAATATCATGATTAAACTACCGCACACGGAAAATCTAGAGTTAAACCTTTCAAATAGCTGGCTCACTATCTGGTTAAACCGCCCGGATAATCGCAATGCTCTTTCAGATGAGATGATTGAGGACTTCAATAATGTTTTTAAATCAGTTCGTGATAACCGTTCGGTACGGGGAATTACCTTCCGGGGTAAAGAAGGAGTGTTCTGTGCCGGTGCTGATTTAAAAGCGATCAAATCCATATTTGATGGAAAATCAAAAAAAGAAGATGTTATTCGATTTAGCATTGCAGCGGGTAATTTCTTTGAATCTATAAATGCTTTACCACAGGTAACAGTAATGGTAATTGAAGGAGCCGCCATGGCTGGCGGTCTTGGTCTGGCTTGTACTGGTGATTTTATTATTACACATAAGGATACTCGTTTTTCTTTAACTGAAACGATGATTGGATTGACACCCGCACAAATTTCACCCTTTGTTATCCAGAGATTGGGTTTTGCAAAAGGAAAACAACTAATGCTAACAGCGGCACATTTTAATGGCGAAGAAGCTGTAAAATTTGGCCTTGCTGATTTTGCTGGAAATACCGAATCTGAACTGGATGCGCTTGAGCAAAAAATTAAAGCTCAGGTATTACGATGTGCCCCAGGTGCAGTTGCGGAAACAAAACGATTGATTGGACTTATTGCGAATACACCAAGGGAAGACATGGTAACCTTAGCAGGCGAAAGTTTTGCTAACCGTGTATTGAGCAATGAAGGTCGCGAAGGTATTACTTCATTCCTTGAAAAGCGGAAACCGGAATGGGCAGTATAAAGCAAAGTAATCATTCGAGGATTCCAAGATAATTTACATTGTAAGGAGACGCTATGCGATTCACAGAAGAACACAAAGCTTTATTTAAAACAGTTCAAGAATTTGTTGAAAATGAAATCAGACCTTACGCGGATGAATGGGAAGAAGCTGGAATTTTTCCAGCCCACGATTTATTCAAAAAAATGGGTGATCTAGATTTATTAGGTATCACAAAGGATACACAATATGGTGGAATGGGACTGGATTATAGTTATGGTATGGTTTTCGCAGAGGCGCTTGGACATGCAGGTGATAGTGGTGCTATAACGGGCATCGGCGTTCAAACGGATATGGCTACGCCAGCATTAGATCGCTATGGCACCGATGAACTGAAAAAAGAGTTTTTGGTTCCGGCCATAAGCGGTGATTATGTTTCTGCAATAGCTGTGAGCGAAGCCAGCGGTGGTTCCGATGTAGCTGCAATAAAAACCACTGCAAAAAAAGATGGTGATGACTATATCATTAATGGTCAGAAAATGTGGATCACTAATGCCACTCAGGCAGACTTTTTTTGTACCCTTGTAAATACAAGTGATGGTAAGCCACATAGAAATAAATCACTAATTATAATCCCTGCAAAAACACCAGGTGTAAGCGTCGGAGACAAAATAGATAAAATAGGGTTACGTTCCTCAGATACAGCACCGGTTTATTTCGACAATGTCCGTGTACCACAACGATATAGAATTGGTGAAGAAGATGCAGGCTTCACCATGCAAATGCAACAATTCCAGGAAGAAAGACTATTCGCTGCTGCTGCCTTATTAGTTGGAATGGAAAGTTGTATTAAACAAACAATTGGGTATTGTACTGATCGACAAGTCTTTGGTAAACCTTTGATTAAAAATCAAGTTATACAATTTCGACTAGCGGAATTACAAACAGAGGTTGAGGCCCTTCGTGCACTTACCTACCAAGCCTGTGAAGAATATATCAATGGCGAAGATGTAACACGATTAGCTTCCATGGCCAAGCTTAAAAGTGGTCGTCTCATAAGAGAAGTCGCTGATTCATGCCTTCAATACTGGGGGGGTATGGGTTTTACTTGGGAAAACCCAATTTCCAAGGCCTATCGCGATGGTCGCTTGCAATCGATAGGCGGAGGAGCTGATGAGGTCATGTTAGGCATCATTTGTAAGTATATGGATATCCGTCCTGAGTAAAAAATTACCTGCATAGGAAAAGAAAACCATGAAACTGGATTTTGACAGCACAAGGTTACCCAGCCCATTTTATACTGAGGAGCATACACAATGGCGCGAATGGACTGTGCGGCCTTTTGTTGATAAGGAAATAATTCCATATGTCGATGAGTGGGAAGAACAAGGCGATCTACCGGATGAATTATGGCAAAAAGCGGCAAAAGCTGGTCTATTCCAAATTGGTTATCCCGAGAAATATGGGGGAGTTAGCGAGGGGGTAGATATTTTTCATATACTTATAACAATTGAAGAATTGGCTCGATGTGGTGCGGGAGGCGTTTACGCAAGTTTAATGGTCCAAGGCATTGGTTTACCTCCGGTAGTAAATTTTGGCTCGGAGTCCATGAAGAAAACAGTAGTACCTAGTGTATTGAATGGTACGAAACATATATGCTTAGCAATCACTGAACCATCAGGTGGTTCAGACGTTGGAAATCTGAAAACAACAGCAACTCGGGATGGCAATCATTATATAATTAATGGTGCCAAAACTTTTATCACCGGCGGTCTGCGCGCTAATTGGTTCACAACCGCTGTGCGTACTGGTGGTGATGGTATTGATGGTATTTCATTAATCTTGATACCGGCCGATGCAAAAGGAATTTCACGGAATTCTGTGGGCAAAAAGCAAGGTTGGTTATGTTCAGAGACAGCAAGCATATATTTTGATAATGTCCGCGTTCCTACCGATCAGATTATCGGTGCGGAAAACAAAGGATTTAAACCTATTGTACATAATTTTAACAATGAGCGGATTGGAATGGTCGCTGCTTGCCTGGGAGCCTCACGCGTATGCCTAGAAGAAGCTGCCCAGTGGGCCCAGGATCGAAAAACATTTGGTAAGTCATTATCAAAACACCAAGTAATTCAGCACAAATTTGCCGAGATGCTGCGCAAAATAAATGCCACACAAGCTTACATGGATGTATGCGGCTGGCATATTAAAAACGGGACCCCCGATGCAGCAGATATTGCCATGTTGAAAGTACAAGCGTCCCAGACAATGGAATTTTGTGCCCGTGAAGCCATGCAGATCATGGGTGGCATCAGTTATGTACGTGAGTGCCGGACAGAAAGAATATACCGTGAGGTTCGCGTAATGGCCATTGGTGGTGGTTCGGAAGAGATCTTGCGGGATTTGGCCAGCCGCCAGATGGGACTGTAAAGAAAGGAAAAGTAATGAGTACATTAAAAAATAAAACAGTATTTATCACTGGCGCCAGCCGTGGAATTGGTAAAGCTATAGGATTGAGACTCGCTAACGAAGGCGCGAACATAGTAATTGCTGCAAAAACAATTGAACCTCATCCAAAATTACCCGGTACAATTTTCACTGCTGCGGAAGAAATGGATGCAGCTGGCGGAAAGGGACTTCCTATTTGCACGGATATTCGTTTTGAAGAACAGGTACAGTCCGCTGTGGAGAAAACTATAGAAACCTTTGGCGGAATTGACATTTTGGTAAATAATGCTAGTGCTATTCAGCTTACCGGAACAGTGGCAACTGAAATGAAAAGATACGACCTTATGCACCAGATTAATGTCCGTGGTACATACATGACATCAAAGCTGTGTATTCCACATTTAAAGCAAAAGCCCAATCCTCACATTCTCAATCTGTCTCCACCACTTAATATGGAAACGAAATGGTTCGCTCCTCATGTAGCTTATACCATGTCCAAATTTGGAATGAGTATGTGTGTCTTGGGAATGGCCGGTGAACTGCAGGACCAGGGTATCGCAGTTAATGCATTATGGCCCAAAACAGTTATTCAAACAGCTGCTGTGCAAAATCTCTTGGGTGGGGATGAAATAATGCGGAAGGCTCGCACACCAGATATCATGGGTGATGCTGCTTATACCATTTTGAGTAAGAACAGCCGTACTTGTACAGGTAATTATTTCGTCGATGAAGATTTGTTGAGATCAGAGGGAATCACTGACTTTGGCCAATATGCTCAGGTTCCAGAAGATGAGTTAATGCAAGATTTCTTTTTATAAGTTCTTTCAGGCATACATATTATCTATCAAATCCTGATAATGATCAATAACAACCTTGCGTTTTACTTTTAACGTTGGAGTTACTTCGTCCTTATCCTGATCTAACTCCTCTTCCAGAATGCGGAATTTCTTGACAGTTTCATAACTGGCTAAATCAAGATTTAATACAGATATTTCATGATGCAATAGGTCCAGTACTTCTTGTTTTTTTGATAAATCGGCCAAATCCTGGTACATTATTTTTTTATCCCGTGCAAACTTGACGATTTCATCTTCATCTAGAGTAACCAGGGCTGTAAGATATGGTTTTTTATCGCCATAAACCATAGCCAAACTTATGTACGGACTTGTCTTTAGCAGATTTTCAATATTTTGTGGTGCTACATTCTTTCCACCTGCAGTGATAATGATATCTTTTTTTCTATCAGTAATGAATAAATAACCTTCTTCATCTAAATGTCCGATATCACCAGTATGCAACCAAATATTACCTTTTTCGTCAGGTATTAATAATTCCCTGGTGGCATCTTCATTTTTGTAATAACCGGAAATATTTTGCGGACACCGTGTACATATTTCACCATCTTCCGCAATTCTTATTTCAGTACCAGGCAACGCTTGTCCCACAGAACCTATTTTTGCTTCCCCAATTTTATTTCCAGTTACTATTCCCGTTGTTTCAGTCATTCCATATCCTTCATAGATATCAAGTCCAACCCAATGAAAATACCGGATAATATTTGGCGAAATCGGTGCAGCACCTGACAACAAGAACCGAATATTACCACCAAACATATCCTTTATTTTTCTATAGACTAGGAAATGTGCTAATAATCTGTTGAATTTGAGCAACAGGGAAGGTTGAAGGCCTTTATCTTTCAATTCTGTATACTTTTTACCAACTTTCAAGGCCCAGTCATATATCGTTTTTTGTAATAAGGTTGCATCTTTCATCGCGATAGAAATTCTAGCATAGAATTTTTCAAATACTCGCGGGGTGCCAAACATAATAGTGGGTCCAGTTTGTCGAAGGTTATAAGGCATATCCTCCATACTATCCGCAAAAACTGTGACATAACCTGAATACAGTTTTATAAAATGGCCTAATAATCGCTCAGCAATGTGCGATAGTGGTAAATATGATATTCCCAAATCACTTCTATCAGTAGGCAACATATCGGGTAAATGCTTTGCTACAGAAATTACGTTATGACTGTTGAACATACCTGCTTTGGGATAACCTGTAGTTCCTGATGTGTAAGTAAAACTGATGATGTCTTCCGGTTCAACCGATGCTAACCGTTCTTCAAATTTCCCTGGATTATTACTGCGATGTGTTTTCCCAAATTCACGATAATCATTGAGTGTAATCACATTCGGTAAATCGCGTGGGTAATATTTGTCAATTACTACCACCTTTTTTACCAAAGGCAGGTCCTTCCAGATTACCAGCATTTTATCCAGCTGTTCTTGATCCTCGGCGAACACCACCTTACTCTCACTATGTTTTACAATGTATTTAACCTGTTCTTCAGTATTTGATGGATATACCGGTGCTGTAATACAACCGATACCCATAATTGCCATATCCAATATGACCCATTCCATTCGGGTCTCACTGAGGATAGAAATCTTATCACCGGATTTTAACCCTTCTGCGATTAAAGCGTGGCCTATATCTCGGGACCAGTTACCATAATTACCCCAAGTATGAGCTTCCCACACGCCTCTATGTTTACGCCACATGGTAACATCATCTCGATAATTTTCCACGTTATACCAAAAAAGTTTTGGCACCGTGTTTATACGGGTAGTATCCGGTTTATCCATTATCCTCCCCAAAGATCGGCTCGGCGTGTGTATTTACCCTCACCCAAATACTGTTCACGCACTTTTTCTTCATCAAGGAGATCTTCGTATGTACCGCTTAAAAAGATTTTACCAGTTGTAAGCACATAGCCATAATCTGCGATTTTCAAGGCATGGTTAACGTTTTGCTCCACCAATAGTATTGTTACGCCGGAGCGGTGTAGTTCTTTGATCGTTGCGAAGATATCCTGGACCAACAATGGTGAGAGTCCCAATGAAGGTTCATCCAACAGCAAGAGTTGTGGTTTGAGCATCAACGCTCGGGATATAGCCAGCATTTGTTGCTCCCCACCACTTAGAGTCCCCGCACGCTGTTTCTGACGCTGGCGTAAAACAGGAAAATGTCTATACGCCTCTTCCATTCTATCCCGTAACAAATCCTTTTCTTTTATCAAAAATCCGCCCATAAGAAGATTCTCATAAACAGTGAGTTCGGGAAAAATTCGGCGCCATTCAGGTACATGACTAATGCCCATAGCTACAATGTCTTCGGGATCTTTCCGATCGATACGAATATCATTGAAATGAATGGTCCCATTTTCTGGTTCAACCAATCCGCTTATGGTTTTTAAGATCGTTGTTTTACCAGCGCCATTAGCACCAAGTATAGTTACAAGTTGCCCTTCCTTCACTTCCAGAGACACGCCATGCAAGGCTTTTACTTTCCCATAATAAGTTTCAACACCAACCACTTTAAGCATCAGCTGTTTCTCCCAGATAAATCTCGATGACTTTTGGATGGGTTTTTACCTCTTCAGGTTCACCAAGAGTAATTATTTCTCCCGAATCTAGGACGCAAATACGGTCCGATATGCTCATGACCAAATTCATGTCATGCTCTACCAATAATACCGTAATACCAAGATCTTCCCTGATATCCCTAATAATGTTGGCTATTTCTCGCGTTTCTTGGTCATTCATCCCTGCCGCGGGCTCATCCAAAAGTATTAATTTCGGTTTTGAGACTAATGCCCTGGCAATTTCGGCTAGTTTCTGAATACCAAAAGGCTGACCAAGCATATATTTTTGTTCGTAATTAGCAATTCCCAAGAAATCCATTATATCCAGTACCATTGCTTCTTCAATTTCTCTTTGATCCTGGGAAAGCCACCGTTGTACAGTAGCCTTAACATCTATACGACTATGTGCACCTAGGAGGATATTGTCCAAAACAGTCATGAAGGGAATATTCTGAACATTTTGAAATGTTCTTGAAATTCCCGAATCAATAATGTTATGGGGTCGTTTATCCAAGAGGTTTTCACCATTAAAATATATTTTTCCACCCTGTGGTTTATTGAAACCGTTTATACAATTAAACAGTGTTGTTTTGCCGGATCCATTAGGGCCGATGAGGGAAAATATTTCACCCTTTTCTACGGAAAAGGATACCTCATCCAGCGCAACAACACCAGCAAACCGCATGGTTAGGTTTTCAATGATCAGGTCAGCCATAAACAAAAAGGGCTCCGATAATAATCGGAGCCCTATATATCTATTGAGATTTATTCAAGCCAATCAGTAATTACCACCTGTTCACCATTTTGCATTTGAACGAGTTGCACTTTATCAACACCAGCATGATCATTACGGTTATAGGTAATAGGTGGAAAAGATCCAACATCCCAATTCTTAAATGTTTCTAATCCTCTCACCAAACTCTTCCTGGTAGGATTTCTCCCTGCACGCTCTAAACCTTCCACCAAAAGTTGTGCTGTGGCAAAACCATAGTAGTGATATAACCCTATATACGGTTCAGGTATATCATACTTTTCACATAGTTCGCGGTACAAAATTGGTCCAGGTGCATCGGAATTCCACATATTTGCCCAATATGTAGCAGTAAAACCTTCCCCAGCAGAACCAGCCAATTTACCAACACGTGCGTCTACAGTTGGACCAGTACCAAAGAAGTTTGGCTTATAGTTCATAGCTTCTGCAGTTTTCATGACCGTAACTGGTTCGCGAACAATTCCGGCAATTATCACATCTGTGCATCCGCCCTTTAACAGGTTCATGGTTTGACCTTTAAAATCGATAGCACCACGCTGATAGGATTCTTTTTGCACCGTAATTTCATGTTCCTCTTCTGCTCTAGCAATACCCACTAAAACATTTTCACCATAGTCATCATCCTGGTATACAATACCAATTTTGGCATCTGAGTTTTGGTTTAATATGTAATCCACTAAAATTTCACCTTGTCTATCATATCCTGTATCCGTATGAAAAATTAGATCTCCAGCCTCGCGGGACAGATCTGACATAGTGCCTGAATTCGTTGCCGGCGCAATCAGTGGCGTGCCTGTTTCTGATAGTATGGGACGGATTGCTTCACATGGAGATGTACCGAGTATCTGAAAGAGACAGAAAACCTGGTCTTTTTCAACCAATTTCTTTGTCGCAGCCACTGCCTTTTGCGGATTGTATTGGTGGTCCTCAATCAGCATTTTTATACTGCGACCGTGCACACCACCTTGATCATTAATGTATTGAAAATACATGTTTGAACCACTGGGAATAATCGCACCTAGTTCCTTTAATGGACCACTGAGATCCTGCACATTCCCAATAAGTACTTCGGTATCAGTTACGCCTGGTGCTGGTGCCCGCTTAACACAGCCCACAGCCAAGAGACCGATTATAATTAGAGTACCCACTACTCTTTTCATAATAATTCCTCCTCCTTTTATTATTATGTAAAACGTTGCCTCGGATTAAAGGGGAATAACTTCCAATATATGCGCATTTTCAGCCACATACCATATAATCCCATAGGCTGGAATATAATAAACAAAAACATAATAAGTCCGAAAATGAGTGATTGAATATCTCCTGCCTGTGTATTGAACCAAAAGTGAATTTGGTCTTTAAGTAAGGGCACAAATAGATTATCTAATAGGACAATAAATAAAGTCCCCAATACAGCACCATAAATGGAACTGACACCACCCACTAATATCATGATTATAAAATATATTGATAACAAAATATCAAAATGGTCCGTTGAAATAAATGAGCTTGTATGGGCAAATAGAACACCAGCAAATCCAGCAAAAAGACCTGAGATAAAGAAAGCCAGCATTTTGTATTTAGCCAAGTTGATTCCCGCGGCCTCTGCAGCTTGTTCTGAATCACGAATGGCCATAAAGGCCCGACCAATTTTTGATTTAGCAATACGGCGACCAGCTACCACCGCAATTACAACAAATGTGTAAATTAAAAAGTAATTATTCCAATCAGTTTTGATGGTATATCCAAATAGTACTGGAGACGATACATCCAATCCACCTGAACCATGAGTCCATTCACGAAAAGCAATGATCATTCGCTTAACAATGAACCCGAATCCCATGGTTGTTAGACCCAAGTACATTCCTGAAATGCGCAATGCAGGGAAACCAATGACAAAACCAAATAATCCAGCAACCAACGGTGATAATATTAATGACAATGCAAATGGTACGCCAAACTGATCCACCAATATAGCTGATGAATAGGCACCCACGGCAAGGAATGCGGCGTGCCCAAGTGATAGTAACCCAGTAAAACCACTTAGTAGGTCTAACCCTACATTAAGGATGATGTAAATACCAGCCATATTCAGCACGAACAGGTAATATTTATAACTGAAGGATAACCCTTTTAAGATAAAGGGTAGTAAAAACACAAATATAATTAGTACTGGGATCCAGTATAGATTTTCATCTTCGTAGCGACCCTTCATTAGACCTTTTTCACTTTCTCAACACCAAAAAGACCATCTGGCTTAATCATTAACACAGCTATAAGTACGATCCAGGCAATAATGTCATTGATTTCTTTAATCCATTGAAAGTGAAAAGAAAGTGTACCCATGCTAACTGTCTCGATTACTCCTAATATAACGCCGCCAACAATGGCTCCAGGAATAGAACCAAAACCACCTAAAACAGCTGCTGGAAATGCTTTTAATCCTAGGAAACCCATGGTTGTATCTAGTAACGCAATTCTTGGTGCTAGCAGAATACCGCTGAGGGTAGCAACTACAGCGGAGAAAATCCAGACTAATGCATAGACGCGCTTAATCGGGATACCCATCAACTGTGCCGCTATCGGATCTTCCGATGTAGCCTGCATGGCTATTCCCCACCGTGTATAATGAAAGATATAGTAAAAAATGATGACCAGCCCAATAGCGCTACCAATAATAGATAGATCAAGAACGGATACAATAATGGTGCCGAATGATATTGCGCTGTCACCAAATGGAGAAAAGGGCATTAGACTTATGGGCCCGGCAATTATTGCCACCACAGCGCGAATAATTATTGCCAAACTAAGCGTAGCCATAATTACGGAAAATATCGGTTCATCTTTTAGCGGCCTATTAATAATAAAATCCAATATATAGCCAAATAATACAGAAAATATCATACTACCACCTAAAGCCACCAGAAATGTCCAGGCAGTAGGTGTTCCCGCAGCTGACAAAAATGTAGTCACAAAGAAAAAATTTACATACGCCCCCACCATCATAAGTTCACCCTGGGCAAAGTTAACGACTTCGGTGGCCTTGAAGATCATGGTAAAACCTAGAGCTATAAGTGCATAGATAGAGCCCAACGCAATACCACTAATTATTTCTTGGGTTAATCCTAAAAAAAGATCGGTCATTTTAGCGTTGCTTTTCCTTTAAGCACCCTACCACCATTTTTATTTTTGACAACTACCGAAACATCAGGACCATTCGCAATACTATCAAAGATTAGCTCATCTTCCGGCAAGACGGGATTCAGAAAACGCACTTTAATAGAGCGTAATTGCGCAGGATTCCCATTATCAATTAGATGTTTAGCTGTTAATGCCATGGTACACATGCCCTGCAGTATTATACCAGGGAGCCCATTGGCCTTGGCATATTCCTGATCAATATGAATTAGATTAAAATCCAGGCTAGCACCAGCATAATAGTAAGGCATATATTTACCAATTATTGTATTTGATCGCTTTTCCTTAGCCATCATTCCCCCCGAATAACTAACGTATAGAGACCGGTACATACAGTTTGTCCATCCTGATTACTTGATGTGGTCTTGATCTCAAATATTCGATGGACCTTACCCGCCTGGTTGGTTTTGGTATAATTATTATCTATTACTGCAATTGTATGAATTTTATCTCCTGCACGAACAGGTTCGTGGAAATGATATTCCTGTTCACCATGCACTAAACGGGGCACCAGTTTTGAGAATTCAGGATCGAAATAAAGATGGTTCATTGCTGGCTGGCAATAAATGGCAGCAAATGTGGGGGGGGCGTAAGGATGGCCGCCATCAAGGGATTTTACAAATTCACGATCTGTATAATGGGGATTTTGATCATCCAATACACGCACGTATTCTTTGACTTTCTCATAGCTGACTTCATAGTCAGATTCATATTTACGTCCAATTATATTATCGCCCAACATATGCTTATCTAGAAATAAGGATCAATTTACAAACCAATTTCCATTAATTAAATTATCAGCTGGGCAAGTTGGTAGGTTCATATAAATCCTAATTAAAATTATTAAGAGGGAATATTTTCCTTTTCCTGGTTATTAATTAATAATTCAATACCAAAATTAACTTCCTAGCCAGATTAGATTTCGGGGATATCGTTGATTATATTTTTTCCGTGGCTTTAGCCATGGCAATACAAATAGCAGTGACACCACCCTTATCATGCGAAGTAAAAGCAACAGATACACGACACCAGCCAACTTGCATATCTGGATGGTGATTAACTTCTTCAGCTTTTTCCGCTAACCGGTTTACAAATCCTATACCATCCATATATGAATCGAAACTGTAGGATTTTGTAATTGCATTATTCTTAAAAACCCAACCATCCAGGTTACTCAGTTCGTCCTGTATTTGCTCAATACTCAAAACGCTCATAGCGGCTTCCTTTCCACTTTGGGTAGACTTTTCATTGCTGTTAGCAGCCAATAGCAAGCAATGATAAATGCTACTCCTGTTGAAATCATCATGGCATACCAAACCCATTCTACTGGTTTATCCATTTGAAAAACAAATAATAACGCTAATGGCACAGAAACACCAAGTACTCTGACAATAGTAATCACCAATACAGGCAAACCCTTGCCCATGCCCTGCAGCACGCGGCCTGTTGAAATACCGACCGCAATCAATGGGTAAACAAATGCAAATAACCTAAGAAAGGTAACAGCCACAGATATAATTACCCCTTCATTAGTAAAAAACCCAATAACATTTGGTGCGAAAAAATAAAGTAAAACTGATGAACCAAAAGTTATTCCAAATGCTGAGGAAATACCATATCGAACTGTATAGCGCAGCACATCATATTCCTTTGCACCAAAAAACATACCCACGAGTGTTGTAAGGGCTGCGGCAATTGAAAATATTGGTAAAAATACAAGCATATCTATTCGGCCAGCTACCTGGTATGCCGCAACAGTATCAGCTGAGAAATGGATTAATATTTTATTAAAGACACCTTGGCCAACCGCCATAACGACCATTGACAGTGATGCTGGAAAACCTACCTTAACAATATCCCGTAAAATAAATCGTGATGGTGAAAAATCTCTTAAGCGAAATGTTATGTATGCATGTTCTTTTATAAATAACATATATATGAATACACAAAAAACAACGCACTGGCTGATAACAGTGGCCGCAGCGGCTCCCTTGATTCCCATTCCAAAACCGATACCGCCATAATTATCTAGATTAAATATAAAGATCGGATCTAGTATAATATTTAGTATTGTACCAAGTCCTGCCACCATCATCGGTAATTTCATATCACCCTCCCCTGCCAATATGGAACGAAAAAATCCGGAGAATATCATAAAAGGCATACCTATACACATTACCCGAAGATAATCCCAACTGAGTAAAAGGATTTCTCCTTGGGCACCAAAAAAAGATAAGATATGTTTACCGAATACTAAACCTAGCGAAGATAGTAATACGCTAAAGAATAAAGCCATGGCCATAGCGTGTTCCGCACTATTATCTGCTCCCGCCTTATTATCTTTACCAATAAACCTGGCGATCGATGCTGTTACACCAGTTCCTAAACCCATTGTAAGACCCAGAACAAGAAAAAACAGGGGCATGTTAAAAGCTATCCCTGCGATCGCTTCGCCACCTAAGCGACCGATGAATATCATATCTACTATGTTATACAATGTCTGTATACCCATACCAGCCATTATAGGGATGGCCAATGTCCACAGCGCTTTTGATGGATTGTTTAGGAATTTATTGAGGCGGGAACCTTCTTTTTCCACAGAATCCATGAACACTAATTTAGGCTTTTTGTTCAAATGATAGATTAAAAAAGGACTGCGAATTAACTAGCGTGCAGGCGTAAATGGCCACAGCATAGGTATGAGAATCACTGCCATTACCCATAAAGTGATCGATAATGGTAGTCCCACGCGAATGTAGTCAGAAAATTTGTACCCTCCAGGACCATAAACCATCAAATTTGTTTGGTAACCAATGGGTGTAATGAAGGATGCAGATGCTGCATAACATATTGCAAAAATAAATGGACGTGGATCTAGGCCAAGATTTGTTGAAGCTGCCAATGCGATCGGGGTCATGATGATGGCTGTAGCTGCATTTGAAGAAACCTCTGTGAGAATCATTGCAACTAAATATACCATTGCTAGAAGAAAGGTCGCTTGCTGATGGTCAGGTACAAACCGTAAAAGATTGACCATTGTATTGCCAATCATTTTTGCTGTACCACTGGACTGAATCGCAATACCTAGCGGAATCAGGCATCCAATTAGAACTATTATTTGCCAATTAATAGCATTATATGCCTCTAGTGGTGAAATTACTCGGGCAACAAGTAAAATGGCCAAGCCAATTATCACACCTTTTAAAATGGGTACAAGGGATAACGCTGCAAAAAAAACAACTCCCATTATGACCAGGATACTCAACCACCAAAAACGGTGTTTTCGTAATGATCTTTCTACTTCTGTAAGTAAAATAAATCCGCCGGAATCACGCATCTCTCTTATCTTTTCCCTTGAACCATATACGAGAAGTGTATCAAAAGCGCGAAGAGTAACATGGGCTATTTTCTTGCGTAGAATTTCTCCCTCCCGCCTAATTGCCAGGACAAAACTGCCAAAACGACGACGAAAATTTGCTGCTTTTAGTGATTGACCCACTAGGTCTGATTGATTGGTTACCAAGCACTCCACCAACAGATTTTCCTCTTTTGTTAATTCTTCCTGGTTCAATTTTTCATCTGTGAGCATGTATACTTGTTCAACTTCCTTCATGCTGAAAAAATTTTCTACGGAACCGCGAACCAAAAGAATATCGCCTGCTTCTAACGGTGTTTCTCTTAAATTTGTGGAGAGGAGCTTTTCATTTCTCTGAATACCTAATATAGTGACATCATAATTTTGGCTTATCTGGCGATCTAGGGTAGTACCACCCACCAACGGTGAATCATCGCCAATTCTCAGTTCAGTCAAATAACCACCCATATGATAACTTTTCGTTAAACTTGACGTGACCGTTCTGGAAGGTAAAATACGATAGGCAACTACCACAACATAGGTCAGACCCACCACCAACAGGAAAATCCCATATCTTGAAAATTCAAACATACCCAGTGGTGTATACGGTCCGCTACTAATAAAGATGGAATTCACCAGCAAATTTGTTGATGTTCCAATCAGTGTGAGCGTACCACCCAAAATAGCAGAATAACTTAAGGGCATTAAAACTTTGGATGGACTGATATGGTATTTTTCTGCCATCCGAATTGTTACCGGCATGAAAATAGCAACGATGGCAGTATTGTTAACTAAAGCGGATGCTAGGGCAATGCATACCAAATAAACTGCCAGTCCAATAACAAGTGATCTGCTTACAAGCTGGTTTATTTTGATCACAAGGTATTCCAGCACTCCTGTTTTTTGCAGAGCATGGCTTAACACAAAAAGGATAGCAATAGTAATTACAGCTGGATTGGAAAACCCAGATATACCCTCGGTAGGTGTAAGCTGACCAGTAATAAGAAGCAGACTAAGTACTGTTAAAGCGACAACATCAATTGGCAATGCTTCAGTGACAAATAGTATGAATGCCAATAAAATGACAAACAATACAATAAATATCTCGATGGTCATGGTATTTTAATCTGAAAATATATTAGCAGAAAGTAGCCCGAACACTACAATTCTACTTCGTCAATCTGTTCTGGATTCAGAAAAGCTTCTGCGTATTTTAGATATATTTTTTCCTGCACAAATACCTCGAATAATTCCGTATCGATATGGGCATCATTTTTCATGAAGCCAAGTATCCGCATAGCTTGGCTCAAAGTTTTTCCTTTTTTATATGGCCTATCGCGGGCAGTAAGTGCTTCAAAAATATCAGCAATGGCCATGATCTTCGCCTGGACAGACATTTCAGAATGGTTCAACCCTTTTGGATAACCGGTGCCGTCCAGCTTTTCATGGTGACCGCCTGCGAATTCTGGTACATTGCGCAGATGCTTCGGATATGGTAATTGTTCCAGCATATCAATGGTGACAACTATGTGATCATTGATAATCTTTCTTTCTTCTGGCGTGAGCGTTCCCCTACTAATACAAAGGTTGTATACTTCATCCTCAGAAAAAAATGGTTTTGGGCTGCCATTATCCTTCCAACGGTATGAGGCTATCTTATTGACCCTATCCTTGCGCTCCTGTGACATGAATTCACCGCCAACATTTGCTTCCTCAATAAATGACTTGTCATCCTCCTGTTGTTTGATTCTTTTCAGATAGAGTGACCTTGCTTTCTTCAATGCCTCTTTCTTTTCATTTTCTATCAAGGAATCATTTTTTTGAATCTTAAGCTGCTTTTTCAAATATTTTATTTCCTCGTCCCGTCTTAGCACTTCAAATCTCGTTGCTACAGTATGTATACGATCATAGATCGTCTCTAGCTTTGTTCCTTTATCAACTACAGCCTCTGGTGTTGTCACTTTACCGCAATCATGAAGCCAGGCAGCGATTTTCAATTCGTACATTTCTTTATCTGTGAAATGTACACCAGCAAAAGGACCATCATTTATTTCGTTTACTGATTCCGCCAGCATCAAAGTTATTTCAGGAACCCTAGCACAGTGACCACCGGTATAGGGTGATTTCGCATCAATGGCCGACGCAATCAACTTGATGAAAGATTCGAATAATATTTCAAGATCTCTAATTAGGTTTTTATTAGTGATAGTTACAGCTGCCTGACTGGAAAGTGCTTCCACACTTATTTGAACACTATCTGAAAAAGAAATTACCTTTTTTGTTTTAACATCTTGGGCATTCAGTAATTGTAGTACTCCAATAATTTCAGCTTCGTGGTTTTTTAGTGGTACAGTTAAAAATGATTTTGACCGATAGCCGGTTTTTTCATCAAAAGCCTTTGTACCGGAAAAATCGAACCCCTTGGCAGTATAGGCATCAGGTATATTAATTGTGTCTCCTGTTAATCCTGCATTTGCAGCAATCATGGTCTTGTTTGGTTGCCCATCATCCATATACAATTTTACCGGGTAAAAAGGAATTTCCTTCCCGGAGGTGCCACCCATGTGGATATTGAGCGAATCAGTTATCATAATGGTAAATTTTAAGCGTTGATCATCAGTCATCATATATAAAGTTCCACCATCAGCATTTGCAATACGTTTCGCTTCAAGCAAGATCATTTCCAGCAGTTTATCCATATCCTTTTCTTTCGAAAGCCCCAGCCCAATAGCAGACATATTGGATATCTGATTTTGTAAACTATCAATGTAGGCTCGTAGATTAGACGGCACCGACTCAAGCAGTTTACTGATCTCCTCTTGCGAGAATAGAACCGATTGTTGTTTCCCTGTTCCGTTTTTCTTACTCATAGATTACTCCCCAAAAGAATTTCTAGTTAAACTTACATCAAGAGTCTCATTTCCTCAATGTGAATGTTTATTAAATCTGTGTATCTTGTTATTGATGTATTTATTAATTTTTTATTAAAATTTAATGTTAAAAGTTGGAGGATACAGGATCATGAAAACAAAATTATTCATTGCCTTATTATTTGGGGTCTCCATGTTATTTTCCGGCGACACCGGTAAAATTGTCGGACAAATCACCGATTCAGAGACCGGTGAAGCATTGTTTGGTGTCAATATCCTTTTAAAAGGCACCACCATGGGTAGTGCATCAGCAATGGAAGGCAACTACATTATCCTGAATGTACCAGCCGCGTCATATACCATTAGTGCATCTTATATAGGCTATAAAACAATTACTATTATGGATATTCGCGTTAACGCGGACCGTACCACTACTGTGAATTTCAAGATGGAGATCTCTGCCGTTGAAGGAGAGGAAGTTATCGTGGAAGCAAAAAGACCGGCAATTGTACGGGATCAAACTGCCAGTACTACCACGATTGAAGATGATGATATTGTGAATATGCCAGTGAACTCCTTTAATGAAATAATGACAACAATGGCCGGCGTAGTGGAAAATGAAAATGCCAATAGCGGTATTCACCTAAGGGGCGGTCGTACTGGTGAAATTTCATATCTGGTTGATGGTTTCCTTATAGAGAATGCTCTCTACGGCGGTATGAGTTTGGATATTGCCAAAGATGCGATCTCAGAACTATCTTTGATTACTGGCGCATTCAATGCTGAATACGGCAAAGCTATGAGCGGTATTGTTAATATTGTAACCAAGGAAGGTACTCCTAATTATCATGGCGGGCTAACTATGGCCTCAGACCAATTTGGTGGTAACAATAATAACTGGGGAACTAGCAGAAATATTTTCAATCTTAGTGGACCTATATTCCCCGGATTGGGTGCAATTGCAAATTTTAATATTACAGCAGATTTTAATGGTACTAAAGGCAATCTATGGAAGAATCAATTGCCGCGGGATGTCCTAACTGTAGATCTAGATAATGATGGGGAATATGATGAAGGTGAAGATACCTATGCTATGGCCGATATTACAGCGAATGGACAACAAGATACGGTTGAATTAAAAAAAGGTGCCTGGGAAGAGACGGGCACTTTTGAAAATTACCAGCGCATTACTGGGAAACTGGTTATAAAGCCAATAAAAAACGCAAAACTGACGCTCGGCGGCAATTACTACCAGTCTGAAGGCAAGGGCTTTAGCATGAGCTATAGACAATTACCGGATCGTTATTCCACTAACTTCGGCACAACAAAGCAAAGTTATTTCAAACTGAACTATGCCATCACAGAAAACATGTATTTTACCTTGAAGGGACAAAATTATTCACGGGATCGTCACAATGGTTATAAACCGTTATTGAATGATAAGCACGAACTTTGGGGTAAAGATGTGACTATTCCTTCAGATTGGGCTGATTATATCCCTGGAACTGTGACTGCAGGAGATACTATCGCCTGGTTTAGTTATTATGCTGAACCATATGCTGATTTGAATGGCGATGGGCAATACAGCCCATTCGGTGCGGCAGAATACTGGAAGGACAGTAATGGCAATGGCACCTGGGATGAAGGCGAATATTATAGTGATTGGGATGGAAATGGATTATGGACAATTTTCAGTGATGAAGATGAAGATGGTATACCAGATGCTGAACCATACATAGATGTAGACAATGATGGTTATTACGGTGTGGGCGTTGACCCCAGACTCAGAGAAGGCGATGCCTATGATGGGACATCCAACTATGAATTCTACGGCAGTTACCCAGTAGTAAACTTTTATGGTGACACGATTCGGAATGGATATTCAACTTATCATGATTATCAGTGGTATGGTACGAGTTATAGCGAATATGGTGCAGAACTTACCTGGCAGTTGAATGATGTGCACCAGGTCAAGGCAGGATTTGATAAAAAAAATCATAAGATCAAAAATTTTGCTGGATGGGCAATTGGTGGAGGCCCGTTTGGTAACACTTCAGATGCAAGCTGGATAATGTATGCATTCGAACCTGAGGAGGCATCCTTTTATATACAGGATAAAATGGAGTACAAAGAATTCATCATTAATGTAGGCCTGCGTTATGATGCCCTTGATCCCAATTCACGTTATCCTGATCCAAGTCGAAAATTATTGTATGAATATGGTGGCCAAGCTTATGAGCCGTCAGATCTCAGCCAACTGAGTGAAGACCAAATGGAAGGGGCTGACTGGGGCTATGCTGCCCTTGATGACGACGGAAACCCTGATGTAGATGATGATGGCAATTATGTTTTCGAAGCTGCAAAATGGGCCAGCCATAAGAAAAAATGGAGTCCCAGAATAGGGTTCGGTTATCCTATCACTGATAACATTGCCTTCCATGCCAGTTACGGACATTTTTTCGACTATCCAGATCTCAGCAGTGCTTACGCATTTACTAATACAAATGGTGCGAGCGGTCTGGCACCAGGGTTAACTGGAATTAATCTTGATGAATTTAATTTTGGGAATACTTATGCACCATTCCCTGTTAATACGGCTGATTGGTATATACCTGCAATTGGCAGTCCTAACGTAAAACCTGAAAAAACTGTACAGTATGAATTCGGTTTCCGTGCCTATCTTGTAGAAACTTATATACTTAGTCTTACAGTATATTATAAAGATATCTATGATCTGATTTCAGCTACAATTTATGATGCTAGTCCGGCGCAGTATTCATTGTACGAAAACCATGATTATGCAAACTCTCGGGGATTTGAATTAGAATTAAGGAAAAATTTTAAGAATAATCTGGCCTGGTATATGAATTACACTCTTTCCAGAGCGGAAGGAAGTGCACCAAATGATTTTTTTCATTGGGATGTAGCTTATTTGGCATCGGTATACGGCTGGCATGACTATAATCGCACCTTTAATATGTCCTGGGATCAAACCCATGTAATTAACTATGGTGTTGATTACAGACACCCTAAAGGTTTTGGGTTGAACATTATCGGTAATTACGGTAGTGGCTTACCCTATACTCCAACAGATGCCAGGGGTCGCCCCATTGATGACCCGTACTCCGCAAGAATGCCCAGTACTGCAATAGTGAATATGCGGGCCTATTATGATCTACCACTCAAATTAGCCAACGTCAGGCTTTACGCAGATATTGATAATTTACTGGATAATTCAAATGTCAATAATGTTTTCACTGACACAGGTACACCAACAGAATCAACCAATCCAAATACATCTCCCATGTGGATGTATCGTCCCTATTACTGGAAAGCACCAATACATATTGAACTTGGCATTACGGTGAGACTCTAATTATGAATAAGATAAAACTGATTACATTTATTACTTTAATTTTTTGTTGTGCTATCAATTCAGGCGAGATTCCCAATATTTCAAAAGCTGATTACTACGATTATTACGTAGCCCCAGCAAAAGGCAGAATACCAGATCGCCTTAATAGGTCAATGGGTTACGCAGACCGTAAACTATCCGTATTTGATAAGGGCAACATGGTCTTGCGGATGTCTAACGCAGCAATTTATGGTTACGATCGCTGGGGACTGAATCATGAATTCCCAGCGGGCAGTATGGCAAAAACAGGCTGCTGCACTTATTACTGGACTCAATCACCGATGGTCGGTGCCTTAATCAATGGCTTACCATCCGTATCGGTTGGCGTCCGTGGCAGTGTAAGAGATCATGAAGAAGAATTTGAGCCCCTACCCGGTTATGACGCCGGTTATACAGATACAGATGCCAATATTGGTATTGCATTCAGTGATATACCGGAATCATGGCCTGCACTCTGGGCACGTGAAAAAGATCCCACAGGCACTTTTGAGTCAGTTATATATAATGCTGATGGCAGCTCTGATACGTTGTATTTCCCAGGTATTGAGCCAGAGCTCGGGCCGGATGGTTTTCCTGACGCACCATGTGGATTGGGAGTTCAGGCGGATCGTGAAGCCTACTTTGTAGTAACAGATAACGATCCTCAGGAAGGAAATACATTTGCTAGCAACCAGGGTGTTGGACCATTGAACGTACGATTTGATATCTGGGTATTGAACTATTCGAGTACCTTTGGGAATGATGGCTTGATCTTCATTCAAAAAATGACGAATGTTGGTAAAGATACACTGAAGGACCTCTATATGGGGATTGCAGGAGATCCAGACGCGCCGGAACAGGGCGGTGCTGAATGGACCGATGATATGGCACTATTGATCACAGAGAACGATCCTCATATAGCAGAAAAACTGGTCGATACATCTGACGCCCATCTGCTGGAAAATTTCGCCATTGTATATGATCGAGATGATGCGGCTGAGGGTTATCTTACGTCAGGCGTAGGCTGGGTTGGCGCTAAATTTCTTGATCTGACAAAATTCAATAGTGATGGTACTGATTCAACCTATGGCATAAGTACTTTTTATACATTTGAATATAGCATGGATTCGCAAAGCGATGCCCAGGCTTACAATGAACAAATGACCCACGGGATACAGACTCCGCACCATATTGAACCCTATGAATATGATAATTACCAAAAACCATACAGTTATGGACCAGATATTACCTGGGTAATCGCTGGTGGACCCATGGATGTGGCGCCAGGCGAACAGGTAATATTTACCTTTGCTGACTTTGTTGGTATCAATGAAACTGATCTAACTAGAAACGCAAAATTATTTCAATCACTTTATGATAACAATTGTGCTACCCCTAAACCGCCTGATCAGCCAGTTGTACAAGCAGCGGTAGATGAGAGCAAAGTTGTTCTTATGTGGGATGATCGCAGTGAATTTTCATTGGACCCAGTTACCGGTAAGAATGCCTTCCAGGGATACCGCGTATATAGGAGCACAGACAGAGGGAATACCTGGGGTACCGTTATTACGGATGTAAATGGTGACCCCACTGATTTTTTCAAACCATTAGCTATTTATGACTATGACGATAATGTTAGCGGTGCCCACGCTATGACTGATCCGCGCATCTATTATAATCTCGGTTCGAATACCGGTTTAAAGTATTCTTTTGTAGATAATAATATTATAAATGGTTATGAGTACTGGTACGCCGTATCAGCTTATGACGGTGTTGATGACTGGGCGGGGGCACCTGTAGACCCAATGGAGAACCCCAAGGCAAAGAATGCATTCTACAGTGATGATGATAATACGATAGCAATCGTTGCGCAAAGTAAAGCAGCTGGATTTACTAAAGGAACTGAACGTGAAGCGGCACATACATCAGGAGAATCGGACGCCGTCTTGAATTTGGTTGAGGCAGATGCCTTCGAACTTGTTTTTCTTGGTGATTCATTATCGCCTCAAGATTTTGAAAGTAAAGGTTATAGTTACGAAGTAACCTTTAATCAAACAACAGTTGGTGATACTGCAACGGTAAATTCCTGGAACATGATTAATACATCGACAGGTGACACTGTTGTAGCAAATGATACTGATGTTGAATCTGGTAGCTTCAAACATGTGGTGGATGGTTTTATTCCTGTATTTTCCTTAGGATCATGGTCAGTCACCAGTTTTGACTCAGCAAAGCAAACTGTTAATCAGGACACAGCAGGCGCTATTTTATTCAGTGGCATTAATTCAAATTCCAATGATGGTACCTGGGCTGGATTCGTTGAAAATACACCGTTGGATCCTCAACCGTCAGACAGGCCTGATAGTGATTTACTGCAAAAGGATATTGAGTTCAGATTTACAAATGATGGTTCTATTGCTACCTATTTCAATGCAACTCTAAGTGTCATAGAGACAATAGATATACCCTTTGAGGTCTGGTCCGTTGAAGATAATAAAGAAATCAATGCCGTGATCTATATGGCAGCTGGATCAAAGCCTATCTACGAAGAGGACGCTGAAAATCCAAGCCATTACAAATTCACCAAAAACTTCTTTGTAATGCCTGTGTATGAAGATTACACAGGCGTTGGCATGGCAGATTACTATACCAATACTAATATTGGATGGATGTTCCAATTCAACAAGGCTGAAACCCTTTTTCAGCCTGGGGATGTATTTAATGTATATTTTCGAAATCCTCTATTACCTGGGGATGTCTACGACATAACAACCGAGGCTGATGTTTATACGGTTACTAAAGGGGATTTAGATGAAATAGTTGTCGTTCCAAATCCATATAATGCTACGTCTGTTTACGAGCATATTGCATTCATACGGGAGGTTCAATTTATAGGTCTACCAGAACAATGCTTAATTCGAATTTTCAATACAGCTGGAGAATTAGTACAAGTTATAAAACATGATATGAATAGTCCAGGTTACAGAGGTCCCAGTATTGAAGCCTGGGATTTACGTACATATAATAACCAGGAAGTATCGTTTGGGGTATACGTTTTCCACGT
>CAJXWT010000025.1 GCA_913062595.1 uncultured Fidelibacterota bacterium | reverse complement strand
ATAGTAAGAGGTATCGAGGCATAAATTTCATATCCTGTTCTATTTTTCATTTCCCTTATTATTGGGAAAAAATTAGGTAGGTAATAAGCGCGATGGCACTCGAATAGAGTGGTGATCATTTTATATTTAAACTCCGGTTACATAATATTATAAATACATAATAAATATCAGGAAAAACGAGATCCAAGAAAGTCTATTATTCTATCAATGGAACGTCCATCATTAAAATAAAAACAATTTTCAAGCATAGATGAAAATACTTTTTGGTCATGCGAATGGAGAGTAGTTTGAACAACTTGCAGAATATTGTTAGAGTGTGCGTGGTCATATTTACCAGCGATCGTTTTAACGTTCAGTTCAGAGGGCATTACATGTAGGTCACTGAATTCATTTTCTATTATGATGATAGGTTTTTTCATAATTAAATATTCATATGTTATTGATGATGTATCACTAATTAGTATATCAGAAACGGCAAAATCGTACATAGTATCATTTGAAAGAATATTAGCTGGATTGGAAAAATAAACATGTTGGATTCCATTTATTTTTGCCCACATTTTAAGTTGAGTAATGTACTTCCGGTCAAAGTAGTGAGGGCGAATAATTAAGTTATATTCTTTTGTCAACTCACGGCAAAAATGCCGACCCAATTGATGTAGTGTACCGGAGCCCCATTCCCAAGTGGGCGCATAAAGGATAGTCTTCCGTGTATTATCTTGAACTTGTAAATAGTTAAGATAGCCTTCAGCATCAATGTCACTATTCACAATTTCGTCGAATCGGGGATTACCAATTTTAATTAGTTTTTCCTCGGGAATATTAACATCTAAATCCCGGAGTTTTTGCATGTGTTTTGGTCCGGATATGAAATGGTAGTCAAAGGATTCCAAATCTTTTGCATTGCCACCATATTTCTTATCTCCGGTGCCATGTCCCATAAAGATAGTTAGGCATACACTTTTTTTCCTTTTTATGACAGTATTGCTGTTTGAAATCAGTATTCCCGGCCAGTGAAAGGGTTCTTTATTCACATCTTTCACCATAATAGCAGGTGGTTCTGCAAACAATGGACTGTTAGCCTGAGCCCTTTGACTCGATCGAAAATACCATTTTAACCGATATTGCCTATTCAATTTACGGACAATAAACGTCCCTCCTATTTTACAGTAAATCACCCGGGCAAAGGAATATTCATAGACCTGATTGGCGTAGTAGTAAATTGTTTTATCTGTCCTATTGTAATTATTCATTTTATTAGACCATTAACAAATAGATTAAGTATTATTTGTTTTAAGCACTTCTGTCTGCCTATCTACCGCATAATGTAATTTAAAAGTTGTGTCTTCTAATGAGAATTCTAACGCCTTTTTGAGTTCAACCAGATTATAATATGTATTAGGAAGTAGAAAAAGGTAAGCACAAATTTCAAAGCTGTTTCTTACTTTACAGTAACGAAAATTTTTATAAAACCGTTGTAAATATTTACTTAATTAAAGAAATTTTGAAATGAAATTATCTACAACGTCAAGACGAAAATTACGAAACCTAATTAATGATATTAAAGCAATTGGTTTAGGTAAAAATTTAGATAAATTGGGAAAAATCTACGGAACGGATAAGAAAGGAAGCCATTTGTATACAACTCATTATATGACACACCTGGAAAGATTCAGATATAAAAGAATTAATTTACTTGAAATAGGAGTTGGTGGTTATGAAAATCCACACTTAGGTGGTAAATCTTTAAGAATGTGGAAAAAATATTTCCCATTCGGTAACATTTTCTCTATAGATATTTATGATAAGTCTTCTCTTCAAGAGAATCGAATAAAAATATTCAAAGGAAATCAAATAGATAAAGACTTTTTGAATAAAGTAACAGATAAAATAGGCGGAATAGATATTATAATAGATGATGGTAGTCACATTAATGAACACGTTATTGGAACATTTAATATTTTATTTCCAAAATTGAAGGACGAAGGAATATATGTTATTGAAGATACTCAAACATCTTATTGGGAGGACTTTGGAGGTAATAGTAAAAATTTAAATAATCCTAAAACAATAATGAATTATTTTAAAAGTTTAACAGACGCACTAAATAACCAAGAATTTTTAATTCCTAATTACAAACAAAACTATTTTGATAAGAAAATAGTCTCAATGCATTTCTATCATAATATGATATTTATTTACAAGGGAAATAATGATGAAAAATCAAATTTGGTAGTAAATAATCAAGATCTAAATCTTGGACGCGATCCAAATCAGTAATCTTTTACATCTCAATCAAAACATAGTTAACCGGTATCTCAATTCCATATATTAAAATGATTAAATTTTGGAGATCTGTTCATTCCACTTTGGTTTAGGTTTTATCAAAAATTTCAGCACCATAAAAGGGAACAGCACTAACTCTTGGACAATATAGAAATACTTGGAAAATTTATCACCAAACCAGCGTTGCCAGAATACATCTTCAAAGCTAGAATTCTTAATAAACATTTGAGCTGATTGATGAAATCCATACAGCATAAAGACAAGGTACAATCCGTAGAATCGGAGAGGAAAATGATCACCAATCACCCAATGGTAATACTGCATACGGTGAACCAGAAGATTATGCAACGGTATTATTCGCACCCCAACTCCACCCGGCATATCGAATTTTCGCAAGACTATTGGTTGGGGATCAAACATAAGGTATTCCCCAGGCTTTTTTTCCTTTTGGAATTTGAAATAAAGAGAGTGTTCCTCTCCCAAACCTTGTATATAAGGATACCACCCACCCAGTTTGAGAATACAGGATTTTCTAATAGAACAATTGTTTCCATGAAGCCACTCAACCGGTTTTTTAACAGTGTTAATTCCGGTGAATACTCTTCCCCTGCCCATGAATGAGATTGTTAAACAACGCTTATAAGCATGATCCACTCCTCCCTTTATATCATTATATCTAGAAACTTCATTCAATTGGTGGATATGTCTCCCACTCACACCAATGCAAAGGGGGTCAATATAATTTTTTGCGTGCTCTGCGATCCAATTATCTCCCACAGGTATATCGTCATCATCTACAAAGAGTACTACATCCCCTTTACAATGCGCGACACCTACATTCCTAGCTCCAGATGGGCCTAGGGGATGGGATCGGATAACATTTATTTTACCGTTATACTTTTCAATGATTTCCCTATGTTTATCCCAATGACCATTAGTGCTCTGCTCTAATACCACTATTTCATATTTATCATAGGTTTGATTCATACATACTTCAAGAATTTTAGATACATAAGGTAACCTATTGTACGATCGGATAAGTACCGACATGAATGGGAGAGATAAAGAAGGTTCAGTCATCTAACTATTCTACTCTTAAACTTTACCAATCTTTGAAAATTGACCATCAAGGAGCTGTAATTTAGTTAGGAAATTTGATCCGCTTATGGAAATGGGTAAACCTGATTGAATAGTTGGTAGATCTTTAAACTTAGTTTGATTTAACGGGTATATTTACACTACTCAATTTTTCAATGGATTCTGGTGTATCTACATCCATCCAAAAGGAATCACCTATGTCCACCCCTCCCATTTTCCCCTCAGTAATTAACACATTACAGCCATCTGAAAGACCACAATCACCCTTTTTTTTAGCTTTCTCTAAAGCATCGAAGAATTGATAGTTGCATTTGAAAACTCCACAGTCAATTGCGTTAAATACTTTCAAGGACTTAGACATTGAAGTAATTTTTGTTCGATTATTTTCACTCACAGAAACTTTCATTGCACCATCGATGTCAAAAACATCGTTAACCTTGAAATCAAGCCCTACCAGCGCACTGTATGTCCCAAGTTCCGATTGAGCAATTTTTAAAAATAAATCGACATCATAAATATGATCACTCATGGAGATCATGAATGACTTACCATTTGGAATCAAAGGTTTGCCCGCAAAAACACTAATGCCGTTAGCTTTGTCCCAATCAGGGTTATAAACTAAATCAACCTTCACTCCAAGGTCACAACTTTTGATGTAAGTTTCCAAGTTTTCATGCCGGTAACCAGTGATAAGTACAAAATTGCTAATCCCTGCAAAACAAGCATTTTCAATAATTTGGTCTAAGATTGTCTTCCCATTTACCTTCAAAAGTGTTTTGGGACTGCCTTCAGTTACAGTCCGAAGTCGACTGCTCTTACCTGCGGCAATGATGATCAATTTCATAAATGTCTACCGAGAAAATTGAACTTTGTAAAGAGAACGATATACCCCCTCAGAGGCCACCAGTTGGTCATGGGTTCCCATTTCAATAATCTGACCAGTTTTCAATACAATAATTTTGTCAGCATTGACAACAGTTGACAGACGATGAGCGATAACCAAAACCGTACGGTCCACCATGAGTTTCTCAATGGCCTGCTGGACTAGTTTTTCCGATTCAGCATCTAGAGATGAAGTGGCCTCATCCAAAATTAGAATGGGTGGGTTTTTCAGTAATGCGCGGGCAATAGCCAATCGTTGTCTTTGACCTCCGGAAAGACGGACACCTTTATCCCCAATAACCGTATCAAATTTCTTAGGTAGCCGTTCTATAAATTCCAAAGCATTTGCAGTTTCGGCGGCGGAAAGGATTCTTTCTATTGAAATATCGTCCTGCCCATAAGCAATATTACCGGCAATAGTATCATTAAATAATATTGTTTCCTGTGTTACAATACCCATTATCTGCCGCAATGTTTTGATTTTTATTTTCCTGATATCTATGCCATCAAGGAGTACCACACCACTTGTGGGCTCAAAAAACCGGGGGATTAAGTCTGCTACAGTAGATTTACCAGCGCCACTGGATCCCACCAAAGCAACAACTGTTCCTTTATCTAATGAGAAACTGATGTTCTGTAATACATGTTCTTCGCCATCATTGTATTGAAAAAATACATGATCAAATGCTACTTCATTATGAAATGATATTTCTTCAATTGCATTGACTTCATCCATTATTGATGGTTCAATATCCAAAATACCAAAAACGCGTTCAGCAGATGCGGCTCCAACCTGTATTTCCGCTAAAACATTACTCAAAACTCTAATAGGTTGAAGCGCAGAAAACATAATTAAAATAAACCGGATGAAATCTTCGGATGTAAGCCCCTGCCCACTTAAAACTTCCAAGCCGCCTATCCATAGTAGCGCAACCCCAATAATCACTCCCATTATTTCTGTAATAGGAGATGCCAGACTGGCTAGCCGTGTCCTGTGAAATATTAATTTATAATAATTACTTGTCTGCCTGAGAAATTTGCCTACCTCATAATCCTCCATAGCAAAAGCCTTCACAACACGCATGGATGTTAATGTTTCTGTTATAATATTTGTTATCCCAGCGATCTTTACTGCAGTACGCCGTGATTTCCTGCGGATAGAACGACTGATATTGATAATAATAAAGCCAGCAATGGGAATTATGATCACAGATATTGATGCTAACTGCCAGCTGATAATAAATAATAAGCCAGTAAAAGTGATAATACTGATCGGTTCAACAAACAACCGCTGGAAAGAAGTAGTCAATGTCCGACGCATGTTTTCTACATCATTAACTATAATGGATGTGAGTTCACCGCTCTTATGCTGATTAAAAAACGAGAGCGATAATTTATGAAAATGTATATACAGTTTATTACGCAGTTCAGTTATCAAGCGAAATTGAACGATTGTAAGTGTAATATTTTTTAAATAGAGAAATACATTCTTCAGTAAAAAAATGATTAATATAATGATGCATAACACTTGCAGTGTTTCTTTCGCCGTTTCCCTGAGAATTAATCCATTTGTCCAGTATTTTAACTTTTCATTTAGTGTTAGTAATGACGACGATGCGAACTGCGTTTGTTCATTGACCAGCTTATCGAAGTCAGACAAAATATTATTAATTAGCGATGCGGTCAGCCATACTGACATGCTATTTAACGCTACGTAGATAAACGCTGTGAGCGTTGATACCACCAGATATGGCCAGTATTTGATAACTAACTTGAACAGGCGTTTATATATAGAATTTTCCATCGGTAAAAATATCTGATTTCCTGGGATCGGTAGTCAATTGGAGTAAATATAAGTTTATTATTATTATACCGCTACGCTTGTTTCCAAACCATTTCCTGATGGCTGATACCACCCTCATAAAAATGTTTTCCAATGGGCTGAAACCCGAACTTTATGTAAAATGAAATAACATGATCTTGTGCATGCAAATATACCACAGCTTCATTTTTTACTTGTTCTAACATGAATTCCACTAATGCCCGGCCCACTCCGTAAGTTCTTTTATCTTGTAATACACCGAATCGTTCCAGCTTTGTCCCTTTAGCTGTTTTACGCCAACGGGCAGTACCAACAAACTGGCCATCAAGAGCAGCCAGTAAATACCTTGATGATTCTTCAAATTGATCTACTTCCACATGTTGCGGTACATTTTGTTCCACAATAAATACTCGGTGACGAATGTCCCGAACAATTTCCATTTCTTTAGCATTCTCAACAATTCGAACTTTTATTTCCATAACATAATTTTACACTATCCAATAGTTAAAAACAAAGATGGTTTGAAATTCGGTTTTTACTTTCCAAATTTGGTATATGCGATATAAACGAAAACAAATTATCATCGTCGGCGACCGAGTCCTTATTCAGCCGGATACAGGCGAGAAAAAATCAGCTGCCGGCCTTTACCTTCCGCCCAGTGTTATTGAAAAACAGGACGTGCATGGAGGAATCGTCGTTGAAGTGGGTCCCGGTATCCCCGTGGGTAACCCAGATGATATTTCCGAGGAACCATGGAAAACAAACAGCAATGGAGATATCCGGTATATTCCCACACAAGCGGAAATTGGTGATTATGCATTATTCCTAAGCAAGGCCAGTATTGAAATAAAGGTAGAAGATCAAGACTACCTGATCCTGCACCAATCAGCCATCCTGGTACTTATCCGGGATGACCTGAATAGTCTTACAAAATAAACGAAATCATTAAATAAGTAAAGTCCAGGGGTTCGTCCCCATCATCCCAGTACAAAGCATATCCAAGGGACCAGTTGCCTTCCCACGGTAATTTCCGAGAAAATATTAGGTCCAGTTCGTCCCCAAACTTTTTATCATAAACAGCATCTGAAAAATTATGGTAATGTATGTTCAGGTTAAAGCCCAGCAAACCTGATAATGTAGCTTTAACATTCCATTCCTTGAGCCCAATATGGGTATTATCAGCAAAACTTTTATGCGCACTATAATCATAATAACCATGCCATTTATGTCCGGCACCAAATGGTTTGGCAAAGCCCTCATAGACCTTATCAGTATCTCCATCATCCCCAGAAATGTATTCATTACCTAAGGAAACAGCACTAATTATTGGTAAAAATTCTAAATTTATTCCAATATTAACTGCTGTTAATAGACCATCAACATTTCCACCTGCTAAATATCCAGATTGTAATGCACCCTCCGCTTCCAAAGTAAAGAATAGAAACCTTGTATTCAAACGGGATCCATAGGTTTTACGGTAATAATTTTGTACACGATTCTCATCTTTCGCTTCTGCGAGACCGGTTCTGAAATAATAGATTTCTACAGTGGTGCCTCCCAATTTATTCAAACGATTCATACTGCGGTCAAAATAAAAACCATCGATCGTTTGATCATAGCGATCACTATCAAATCTTTCATAGCCCTCGTTATTGATTAAATGAAATAATCTTAAAGTACCTCTGGGGGTTTTTCTGTAGGTTAGAAATCCTTCAAAACTACGGCCAATATTGTTCCAATTATTTTTTGCAATCAACCGCTGCTGGCCAAGCGCCAATTCAAATCTGCCCAATTGCACAGACCAGTTGCGTTTGAGAATATTATCAACATGCAGGTAAACCTGGTGGAAGAAAGGTTTTGCTTCATCATTCTTGGCAAACCCTGGGCTGTTTGAAGGATATCCGAGAATTCTTGAATCCTGGAGTTGAAGATTAATAGAAACTGGTCCATTAATCAATTTGAAAAATATTCTACTACGCAAAAGGGAATACGTTGAGGGCTCATTATTGGTTTCTGTATTAGCAACTAAGCTAGTACGGTCCTGCATCATGCGATAGCGGAATTCAGCTTGCCATTCCAATTCGGACGCACTTAACAAGTACGGACAAATAATAATTAATCTGAATAATGCTATTTTTATTTTGGGCCCGTCCAGATTATGGGATAAATAGATTCGCCAAAAATACCGACGTTACTATTATAAAATAATTTCAGATCATCTTTTGTGAACGGTGTCTGTGCTGAATTACCATTGTTAGTATTTCCGAAATAATTTGACCCATATTCTACAATGGATGTTTCATGGCGCACAATTCTTACCGGGTGCACGCCAGCCTTAATAGCAGCAATCATATCGGTGTCAGCATCCCCGTAAAACAAATCCAGCTTCAAGCGTTTCATCAAGCGATGTTTAGTTGTATAACGTTTCCCTTTGATAGTTTCTTTTGGTGAAAAAAATAAATTCTTATTGACCTTAACCAAAAATCCAAGTCCATTTGATAAAAATTCAGCAAGAATTTTTCCCTGAGGACCTGGCCTTGCCGTAAGAAAAAAGACATTATGACCATTACTGCGAAAATAATCTACTAATTCAACAGTCGGGGTAATAAACAGCGAAAAATATTTATCATGGGAATTGATCCACCCGTAATCTACTGGATCACGCTTATCATCGGGTAAGCTCAAAAACACATCTCTAGAGAACAAAATAGTGTCATCAATATCAAAACCCACATTCAGTATGCCCGGCTGGGCTGTAATCAAGGATAAATAGAAAAGATATACTATAATACCTTTAATCAATATTTTCCGATTCATTAGGATTTAGATTCTTTTGGATCGATACCAGCCAGTCTCTTGGCATAGGATTTCTTTTTCTCAAGATCCACCGGCTCATCCACCAGTTCACCAAATAGATGTACCTTCAAGCCTCTGCCGCGAAGACTTTCGATATAATCGGCACCTGTTTCGATCTTCTTCATAAGACTAATAACATAATTTAACGCAGTACGGAAAATATATACAGCACATATCAGTCGTAGGATTGAATAATTGCTTGATAAACAGTTCTTTTAAAGTCATGTCGGATACGAAAATCAGTGGGAAATTTTTGGGTCATGACTATTCCTATTAACTCTTCCACCGGATCTATAAAGAACATGGTAGTCGCCAATCCTCCCCAACCATAGGTACCCACCGAACCAAGTTCCTGACTCTGTCCAACATCAGTTGTGATTCTGAAGCCGAGACCAAAAGTAGCACCATTGCCAAGCGTTACACCGTCTGTCGGTTTTTGCGCATCATCCAGGTGATTGGTTGTCATGATTTCTACAGATTTAGGACTTAGCAATCTTTGATTATCAAGTTCACCGCCATTCAGCATCATTTGGCAAAAACGCATGTAATCCATCGGAGTTGACACAAGGCCGCCGCCGCCAGAGAGACAATCAGGTTGGTATTTATATGAACTGGAAGATGGATGGTCAGCAATAGTTCTTTTTCCATCTGCATCCCATTGGTAATTGACAATAAACCTGTTGAACTTTTCCGGCGGAACATAAAAATCTGTGTCCTTCATCTCTAATGGTGTAAAAATCCTTTCTTTGAAAAATTCATTCAAAGGTAGGCCAGAAATTGTTTCTACCAGATAACCCAAAATATCTGTATTGACACCGTATAGCCATCTTTCACCTGGGTGAAAAACCAGCGGCAGCTGGACTAATTTATTGTAGAACTGCGTATTTGATTCACAATTCGTAAATAGTTTTTCCGCTAGATACATGCTATCAACTGGCGTATTTCCAAATAGCCCATATGTAAGGCCGGATGTATGCGTCATTAAATCACGGATGGTCATATGCCGTTCCGGTTTTTCATATACCCATTTATCAGACTCATTTTTCGCATATACTTTTACATCTTTTAATTCAGGTAAATACCAATGAACAGGGTCGTGCAGTTGAAAAAATCCTTCTTCATATAGTATTATTGCGGCAACAGTTGTTATAGGCTTTGTCATAGAGTAGATCCGAAATATGTCATCCTTGTTTAAAATCTTATTTTGCTCTACATCTGCTTTGCCAAATGCTTTATAATGAACAAGCTTACCCTTTCGCGCGACCATAGTTACAGCACAAACAATTTCATTGTTATCCATATTTTTTTCGATCACACTATCAATTCTATTTAAACGATCTGACGAAATGCCAACTGTTTCAGGTCTTACTTTTTTCAAAGATTGAGAAATCGAAAATGAAAAACAGACCAGTATTGTGATTATTAACTGTTTCATAGTAAATAATACATGAATTATTCGCTTAATTCTAGTGATACCGGGCAGTGGTCTGAACCCATAACCTCATCATGAATATCCCCATCTACTATATTTTCCACAAAGCCCTCATTCACAAAAAAATAATCGATCCGCCAGCCCACGTTCCTTTCACGGGCACCAATTCGATATGTCCACCAGGAATAGCGCTCACCTCCCTGATGGAATAAACGAAATGTATCTACCCATCCGTTTTCAACATATATATCAAGCTTTTCCCTCTCAACCGGCATAAAGCCGGACGTCTTCACGTTTTCCTTGGGACGAGCTAGATCAATTGGGTGGTGTGCTGTGTTCCAATCTCCAGTAACTACCACGTTATTCCCCGATTCAGCCTGTTCATTAATAATGGGTAGAAGATCATCATAAAAATCCAGTTTATACTGCAGGCGTTCATCATCTTTCTGACCGTTAGGGAAATAAATATTATACAGCAGGAAATTCTCATGTTCTGTAATCAGAACCCGGCCTTCAACATCGTAACGTTCAATGCCTAGACCTTCTTGCACATAGAGCGGTTCTGTTTTGCAAAATGTCGCTACACCGCTATAACCACGTCTTTCACCCGAATGCCAATAGGTATGATAGCCATGATCGGTGAGAATCTCTGCTGTCAGCTGATCAATATGGGCCTTGGTCTCCTGCAGACAAACTATATCGGGGTCTGCCTGATCAAGCCAATCCAAAAACCCTTTTTTTACTACAGCTCGGACACCATTCACATTCCAGGAAATAAGTTTCATCGTTGCTGTTAGTTTAGGTCATGATAGGAAAAAATACGATCATTTTTCCAGTCGTAAGAAAATTACGGGATCATAGGTATCCAGTGACGATCTATTGCGACCGATCCAAACACACCAATACCGCCCTCAATACCGAAACTGCGGCCAGATCCACCTTCGCCAAGGGTTGTGCTGGTGAATTCCGCGTCTTCTCCAAATTTGATAAAATAATCGAAATAATTGTTATCCATACTCATTAGATTGAGGAGTAGAAGGTCTTCATCCCATTCCTCATCATAACTTTTGTTACTCTCGTCGCAAATATCCCTGCGATATGTCCATGATTCTTCCTCAGGTTTAATGATATTTTCCTGCCAGAAGCCACAGCGGGATTCGTCACCATAGTAATCATCGTAACCAAAATAGCCCAAATAATTACCCACATTCATAATCTGGTAATTATCAGCCATGGATTGCCAGGTGATTTCCATGGTCTGGTCAAGTTGAAAGGTGTCAGGCAATTCTTCACTGAAGATCTGAGGTAATGGCGGAACGATCGTTTCCCCAGTAACACTAAGTCCGCCTGGTGTGGTTACATTCAATGTCCAGGTTTCGCCTGGCTGGGGATAGAGATCATCTCCCTGGTAAAGATAAACCTCAGATAAGGATCCATTCTGACCAAAACTATAATCGTTATATTCAAAAATATATTCATTCACTCCGTTACTGACGATTACTTCCGCATCTCTAATTAAAAAACGGGAAATGTAATAAATAAATACAGCATCGCCAATTGTATCCCTGATCAGTGAATCGGCTGCCTCTTCCATATCAAGAGTACGGTTCACTCTTACAAAACTGGTTAAAATAGAATCTGCAGAGAGCAAACCAAATACATTCAATACCGGATCGTGATCAGACGTTACATCTTCCCATTCCAGTTCCGGTGCAAAACTGAGGCAACCATAAAAGATAAATCCAAGTAAACTAATTAAAACGAAACGCATTAGAGTTCTATCCTGTAACCAGCTGTGAAAAAGAACGGAAACATGGGTACAGCAGCCCGCTCTAGACCCAATGTTTCACCTGTTAACCGATTTTCCTTGGCCCGATATTGATATGTCAGCGGATTCACATGATTCGTGATGTTAATAAGCTGGAGATATCGTTCATATGGAATCCCAAATATTGATTTTTTTTGTTTCAAGCCCACGTCCAGCCGGAAATAGAAGGGCAGTCGTTCCGAATTTTTTCGCCCAACGAGAAAATTTTCATACCCATCCCAATCAGGCATAAAGGGATCGTGGTATGCTTGCCAATGATGGTACCGTCCAATCGGTGGTGTAAATGGTTGACCGCTTGATGCTTGCACCGCAATACTAAAGTGGACGTTATTTCTTAATGATATTGGTATGTCACCAACAATATTTAATGTATGAGTGCGATCATATAATGGGAAATACCAGCCATGTTTTTGAATATGTTTCATAGTTTTTGCGTATGTATATCCTACCCAACCACGAGTGCGCCCTGCAGTCTTTTTGAATAAAAATTCCAACCCGTAAGCATAAGCCCTGGTATCATAAAATTCATTAAATGGAGTGATGGTAACTTGATCATCATTCTCTATGATTTGTTCTCCCTGATTAAGTGTAAGCAAATTCTCAAAATGCTTATAATAAGTTTCCGCCCGGAAGAACCAATTATCCGCAGATAAATATTCCACCCCCAGTATAGCGTGATCTGCCCACGGGGCAGCCCGATCTGCAGGTATTCCCAGCCAAAAATCGATAATTCGCAAGGTTTCATCTTCTGGATTAGCAATGGTTAAAAATTGATGATAGCGACCCAGAGTGAATTTGAGTGATAGATCCTGCTGCAGCAGATATTTCAGTCCAAAACGAGGATCAAGGTAGAGATCATCGTGAAGCGAATAATCCATAACCCTGGCTCCCACCTGAACAGCAAGTTTTGGTGTAATGTCCCATTTATCCTGCAAAAATATTGAAGTCTCAACCGTTTGATCCTTCATTTCCAATGGTTTGGCATAAATGATCGTATCCAGATTTTCGTATTCAAACTCCATGCCCAGATCATAATCCACCTGTTTCACCTGTAAGCCGCCCATAAGTTGATGGTTATTAAGACCATGCCAGGAAAGTTCTGTTTCCAGCGTTTTGTCATCCACTACATCGTAAAAGTCAAAGGTAAATCGATCCATATAAGAACCAGTTTCATTTCCCATTGACCAATTTCCTTCGTACATAAAATCCATATCAAAATGAAAACGGTAACGGCTGTTGGCCACAAATGTACGTGCTACCAGCTGAGGACTGATGAGCCAGCGCCAGGTCAGGCTGTTGGTATGATTACCCCAGGGCCAATTAATACTAAAGGATTCTTTGGACTCTTCATAATAATCGGAAATAATGTCATAGATTTCATATGTCTGGGAAGGAAAACTGAAATCTAGAATATCATCGCCATAAAACCGGCTGTAGGTAAGGCGGTGATCCTGGCTCAAATCCACGTTGACCTTCATTTGATAGTCATAAAAATAATAGGGGAATTTGAAATCGCTGGGTCCATCAAATAATGCCACGAGAGCATTAAAGAACTGGTCAAAGTAGGTACGTCGCCCAGCAATCATCCATGATCCCTTCAACCCTTTATATTTCGGTAGCGGGCCTTCCAGCAACACTTTGCTGGAAATAAGGGAAATATTTGCATGGCCCTCAATTTCTTCCGTATTCCCTTCCCGGTTAATCACATTTAGTATTGCGCCCATGCGGCCTCCATAGCGGGCCGGGAACCCCCCAGCATGAAAATCGGCTTCCTTGATTGCATCTGTATTAAACGTGGAAAAAATGCCCCCCAAATGATACGGGTTATAAACCGTAATACCATCCAGCATGATCAGATTTTGGTCTGGTGTACTCCCCCGGACATAAAGAGCACTGGAAAAATCATTCAGTGTCTGTACTCCGGGGAGCAGCTGTACAGTACGAAAAAGATCGGGTTCAATAAAGGCTGGCGCAGACTGCAGGGTACGTAAATCAAGACTGATCCTACTGGGCTCTACCAGTTGTCGCATTTTCTGCGCTTCGCCAAAGACATCCACAGCTTGCCCTTCTAGTACTGTTTGCTGCAGTCGAAAATCCAGGCGCAGATTTTGACTGGCTTCTATTTCAAATTCCTGGGTGACCATTGCAAAACCAATGATGGAAACAACTATTTCACCCGAGTCCGCCGGCACCCTGGTTAATACATAATAGCCATCAAGGTTTGTGATTCCACCGATGTTGCTATCTTTTATGAAGACGTTCGCATAAGAGAGGGGCTCACCAGTAGCTTCATCCCGAACAAAGCCGCTGATTGTGGCCGTTTCCTGGGCGTAAACACAAAGTGTAAAAATGAAAGGTATATAACGGAATAGTTTCATCGAATTAGGCGCCAATAATAAACAATACTGAAAGGAAATTATGCATAAAAAGTGTTTTATTGGTATTGTATAGAAGTTGTTAATATTTATTATAATTACTAGAGAGAAATCTTGGTAATATATTTGATTATGAATTATAAGAAGGAGTGGAATTATTAGGCGTTACGATGTCGATTGGTTCAGGATCCTGGCTCTGGGCCTGCTGATTATTTACCATATCAGTGTTGTTTTTCAGCCCTGGGCCTATTATATCTATTTCATCCAGAGCGCGCAACCAGTCGAAGCTATCTGGCTGGCGATGGGCCTGATCAATATCTGGCGCATCCCGCTCTTATTCATTATTTCAGGTATGGGGGTCTGTTTTGCCATGCGCAGGAGGAATTGGAAGGAATTGCTCAAGGACCGCGCAAAACGAATTCTACTGCCCCTTATTTTTGGTTCCTTTTTCATCGTTCCCATTAGTGGTTATTTGTACCAGGAATTCAACAACCTTGATACTATGTATCTTCCAAATGGGGGACACTTGTGGTTTCTGGGCAATATTTTCATCTATGTGCTGGTCTTGTGTCCCATTTTCTTTGTCTTAAAGAGAAACCCTGATAATCTTCTGCTTCGGTGCTGCAATTGGGTGTTGAAATTTCCGGCGGCTCTATATTTATTTACGATACCATTTATTATTGAAGCAGAGTTGGTAGCGCCTCCGCAGGGCTTTGCATCCTATGCCAATACACCTCATGGCTTCTGGCTGGGCTTGCTGGCCTTTCTCACTGGTTTCATATTCATCTCACTGGGTGATGTTTTTTGGCGTGCTGTAGAGAGAATCAAGATAATTGCCCTGGGCATAGCCATTCCCCTATTCTTGGTGCGGATGATTGTATTTCAATTTGGAGGTCCCTTATTTTTAACTGTGATCGAGTCCTGGAGCTGGCTGTTTGCTGTTTTTGGATTTGGTTCAACATATCTTAATCGCCCAAGCAGTGCGCTAGCTTATTTGAGCAAGGCAGTGTATCCAGTATATATTTTGCATATGATCTTTTTGAATCTCTCTGCCTCCTTAATCCTAAGTAAACCTACCAGCATAGAAATGGTCAGCTATGTTAACTATGTCGAAGCGGACAGTCCAGCTCAAAAAGCAGGGTTAATTGTTGGCGACCAGGTCTCAAACCCGGAGGTACTTAAGTTTGCGGAAAATAGTTCAGCCCTTCTTAACGTGACCAGAAAAGTCACCACCCTGGACATAACATTAGTTCCTGATGGCGATGGATATACGGGAGTCCATTTTTCACCTATACCATACTTTGTCCCTATATTTACCCCATCGGACACAACAATATTTAACGGCTTTTTACATTTTATTTTGGTCAACATACTTACTCTTTCCGGCTGTTTGTTGGCCTACGAATATTTTGTAAAAAGAATCGCCTGGTTCAGGCCGCTGTTTGGTGTAAAAAATACCTAAATTCCCCAACTTCTGTAAAAGCAGATGAATAAACAGTGTCGAGATATGTTTTTCATCATCAGCGGGACACTCATTGCGCTGAGGCTCTTCTTCATTAGCAACACCTTGCTGATCGATGATGAAGCTTACTACGCCATGTATGCCCGCCATCTCAGCTGGGGCTATGTTGATCATGGTCCTGTCATCGCCTACCTGATTCGACTATTTACCATTTTTGGGGAAAATAGCTTCACTGTACGACTGGGTGCCCTCACACTGTTAATCATGCTCACAGTATTCCTTTACCGTTTCGGAAAAACATATTTTAATGAAGCTACCGGTGTTATCATGTCTTTGGGCATTTCCGCCAACATGCTTTTTCACACTAATGCTGTGGTTATTACACCGGATGTACCGCTGGCCTTTTTCACTATTTTGGCAATCATTTATTATTATAAGGCCTATTTCATTGATGCTAAATATCTCTACGCTGCAGGGGTATTTTTGGGTTTGGCCGTATTATCTAAGGTCTCCGCCTTGTTTCCTGCAGTGGGGATTATCCTATTTCCATTTGTAATCCAGGATAAGCGCCATTTTTTATCTGATATTCGTTTCTATGGATCTCTGGTGGCGGCATTGCTGGTTTTTATACCATTCATTATTTGGAATCTGCAAAACGACCTGGCCTTCGTCCGTTACCAGGGTAGTCACGTAACCAGCAGCGGTAGCTGGTCTGATTTTAGAGGACTGTGGCTGAGTTTGCTGGTTACCATTGGACCTGTATTCTTCTACTATAGTGTTATAAAGCCCTTTTTATTGCTAAAACGCTTGCTATCGATTTCACCGGAATTAACGTATTTCACAATCGTTACCATCATTCCGACAATCTATTTCCTGGTTCATTCGGTTTTCTCGCGCATGGAAGTCAACTGGCCAGCACCAATATTTTCTGGCGGTTTGTTTCTTTTCGGAATACTGCTTGGTGAGAACTGGCCCGTATACCGGAAACGATTTATATTTCAAGTAGGCTTTTCGTTGGTGCTGATCTTCATTGTCACTGTACAAACTTTTTGGCCCTTTTTACCAATAAAAGGCAAGATTGACGTGACCAACCGTTACCACATCTATAATGCTTTCCCTAGTGAACTCAAAGCCTACCTGCAGACCTATCCTGAACTGCAAAATAAACGACTCCTGGCCGATAATTACCAGATTCCGTCAATGATCAATTTTTATTTGAATCCCAGGTTGGAAGCGTCAGCTTTGTCCATTAATTATCATGAGACCCTTTATTCATTTCTTTACCAGGATGGAATGTTTGTTGGAAATGATTTTCTTTTTCTAAAAAGAGGGAAAACATTTCCGAAAAAGTTTACACCTTATTTTGACGATGCCATTCTTTTACAGCTATTCGAATCAAAACGACTAGGAGAAAGGGTAGCGAGTTACAGTTTGTGGTCCGTGACTAATTATCGTGGAAAATCCACTGCTAATTCACTATAATAAAGGATATTATTTTTAGTTATTTAGTTTCATTAATATGAAGCTATGTCATTAATATTATTAACCTAATTAACACAACAATTAAATGGAAGCGAGCAAAGTAAAAGGATTGATAACCGCCGGGTTGGCAGTCTCTCACGTGGAAGTAGTAGACACTACCGGCACAGGTGATCATTTTAATGCAGTGGTTGTAAGTGATGATTTTAAAGAATTATCACTGGTGGACCAGCACCAGCTGGTCTACAGAACACTTGGCAATTACCTGACCAATGAAATTCATGCTTTGCAGCTGAAGACATATTCAAAATCAGCGTGGGAAAAAACAAATTTGGAGGTCTAGCATGGAAATGAAAGAACAAATATTAAATGATATCGATAATAACCCTATCATATTATATATGAAGGGGACCAAGGAAATGCCCATGTGCGGCTTTTCTAATTCCGTTGTCCAGGTACTAAATCACTATGGTGTTGAATATAAGGATGTAAATGTACTCTCTGACCCCATGATCCGGGTGAAATTATCAGAACATTCAGGATGGCCTACCATCCCGCAACTGTTTGTGAACGGGAAATTAATTGGCGGCGCTGACATTACTATGGAATTACATAATAACGGTGAGTTGCTAGACATTCTGGATAATACAAAAGGAGATTAAAAATCCACGGGTAAAAGCATTTGATACAGAGAACCTGAATCAATAGATTTGCCACCGCTTTCCCATAGTTCAACAGAATATATAGGCCCGTTCGTCTAGTGGTTAGGACTCCAGGTTTTCATCCTGGCAACAGGAGTTCGATTCTCCTACGGGCTACAAGTAAGGCTCAGCTTTGGCCAAGCCTTACTTTTATGTAAATTTTATCATGCCCCTTCCTTTACACCCTGCCATTGTTCATTTTCCGATCGCATTAATAACCGCAGCGCTAATACTGCACGGAATACAATTATGGAAACCCAACTGGTTAGGCAGAGTTGTGGGGCTGTGGCTCATGGGGTTATCCACAATTTTTTCAATAGCAGCGGTCTTAGCCGGGCAAAAAGAAGCCGCAAAAGCTGGCGAAATCGGTTACCCTACTGAAACACTTATTCTGATAGAACGGCATGAAACTCTCGGTAATATTGTTGTCTGGGGTTCAATTGTATTTTTTATTGGCTGGGTTTATTTGTTTTTTAAGTACAAGAATGACATTCGACTCGATAGACTGGCACTAGCATTTCTACTATTACTATTTATGATCGTTACTGTATCAGCGTATACGGGGGGGCAATTGGTTTATATCCACGGGGTCGGCCCACCGTAGATTAATCACTATTTAGATAAACTAAAATCTCTCAGTATTTCATGGCCGTGACCAACCACGGACACTTTAGAATATATTTTTTTTATCGTTCCACTTTCATCAATCAAGAAAGTCTTGCGCATGGGAAAGAAGGTTCCCTCAGTTCCATATAGCCTGGAAATGGATTTATCAGAATCTGAGAGCAAATTGAAGGGTAGGTTATATTTTTTAATAAAACTCTGATGGGCTTCTGCGCCATCATAACTAATCCCGAATACTACAATATCCTGATCTACAAAATCATCATAGGCGTCACGGATGCCGCAAGCTTCCTTGGTGCAGCCGGGCGTATCATCTTTAGGATAGAAATAAATGACGACTTTTTTACCCCGGTAAGATGATAATGTATGTTCAGTGCCGTCTTGGTCTTGCAGAGTAAAATTGGGGGCCGCTTGCCCCTCTGCCAGGTTCACTTCATCACTAAGTAGCGAACAGCTAGACATGATGATGGTGAAGATGATTATTTTTGATAGTATTTTTGCCATATCGATTAAAATTATAATTACTTAATTAACTCCTGAAGTTAATAAAACCTTCCTATTCATTACCGATCAATCTTCTAGGCAAGGATTTTGATTATTTCAATGGAATCAATTGCCTCCTGTATCAAATTATCCACAGCAAGGTTCTCTTCTTCAGCTTCGATAAATTGTGTTTTTGCTTTTGTCGCCGGACTCTTTGGCAAAAATAACGAACAGCAATCCTGATCAGGTAAAATTGAAATATCATAGGTACCATATTCTTTCGCCAAATTTATTATTTCTAGCTTATCTAGTCCGATCAGTGGACGCAGAATTGGCATTGAACTAACCGCTTCGATAGCGGCAATATTCTCTAATGTTTGCGAAGCAACCTGCCCAAGAGATTCTCCGGTAACTAAGGCGCGGGCTTTTTCTTTATTGGCGATCATCTCTGCAATACGGAACATGAACCGACGGTAAAGGATTATCCTGTATTTTTCCTTGGTCTTTACCAGTATCTCTTTCTGAATCGGTGTCAGTGCTACCAGATACAGGTGGATCCTTGATTGGTAATGAGATAAAACCGTAGTTATTTGTTTCACTTTTTCAATGGATTCTTCCGTTGTCATTGGCACTGAATGAAAGTGGACAAATGTAACTGCCGCTCCACGTTTCATAGCCAAAATAGAGGCAACTGGTGAATCGATCCCACCAGAAAGTAATCCTACAACCTTCCCATTCGCACCGGTGGGGAGGCCGCCTGGTCCAGGTATCTTTTCCGTATAAATATATACTACACCCTGGACAATATCTATATGACAGGTGATGTCTGGATCCTTCAGTTGCACGGTTTTATCCATCTTGCTCAAGATGAATGCGCCAACATCCTCATTAACCTGCTGTGCGTTGAATAGAAAATTTTGATCCGGTCGCCTTGTTTTTATCTTAAATGTCTCAAATTCTTTATCCTGTAAAGCTGCCAAAGCCATTTCCCGGATACTTTTGATTTCCTGTGCAACATATCTGGCAAAAGCAAAATAAGCTAACCCAAATGTACTGGATAGTGCCTGAATAATTTCTTCCCGGTTTTTTGTCAGGTCATCATCTAGTTCAATCACGATCCGCCCATATAGTCTTCGCACTGTGAATATTTTATCAGGGATTGCTCTATTTAAGGAAGCTTTAATATTTTTCCTGAGCCAGTTTTCAAAAAATCGACGGTTGCCAAGTTTCAGACCAACCTCGGCATAATGACAGAGTATTGTATCAAATTCCATTAAACAATTTATTTTGATTTACTGACTGAATATTTGCCATCCGCTATGATGACAATTTAAATAGAATTGCAGGATTATGGGTTGGTGAAGGGATAAACATTCTATTTATATTCACCGGCAATAAATCATGGAAAACACGGAGAAAACCAGAAAGATTAACGAGTTCAATGCCAAAACAATGGTTGGTCATATCGGTATTGAAATTATGGAAGTTGGGAAAGATTTTGTCAGCGGACGTATGCCGGTTGATGAACGGACAACACAGCCTTATGGCCTTTTGCATGGTGGCGCATCCGTTGCCTTTGCTGAATCTCTGGGCAGCCTTGCGGGCAGCTTTCACGTAGATTGGAAAAAGGAAGCTGTGGTAGGAATTGAAATCAATGCCAACCACCTTAAAAGTATTCGTTCAGGCTGGGTATACGGCAAAGCAACCCCCGTAAGGATTGGCAAACGATTCCAGGTATGGGATATTAATATCACCAATGAAGACAAAGAGGCTGTTTGTGTTAGTCGTTTAACGTTGGCTGTTGTAAAATTAGAAAATTATAACAATTCATTTACAAAGAAATAATTATGAGTGACAAAATAAAAAGTGTTATAACCTGCGATCTAGATGGAAAAATTGAAACACTGAGTGAAGGAGCACAAAATGTATTCGGATATACCGAAGATGAGATGATTGGTAAAGGCCGAGTCAGTGATTTTAGCCCTGGGCAGATAGTGCTCGGACATGTGGTCAATTGGTTAAATGAATCTGTAGAAAAAGGCGTATGGGAAGGCGATACCGTATTTCTGCATAAAGACGGTCACGAGATCCCTTGCCATATAAAGATCACACCAACCAAGGGTAAAGAAGGAGAACATATTGGCTATTGTGGAGTGACAACTCCGTTGAAGGATAAAACTGCTGATGATGTACGACCAGAAATTAAACTGATGACAAAGATATTCACCTGGCTGGTGATTATGCGCCTGCCATTTCTAACAGCTACATTTGTCCCCTTACTGGTTGGCGCAGCAGTGGCAAACTTTTTGGGTTATGATGTTAGCTGGGGATGGCTTGGATTAACGGTTCTAGGCGGATCCCTCCTCCACATCGGAACCAACACTGCCAACGATTATTTTGATCATACCAGCGGCACGGATGAAGCCAATTACAATTATATGGTTCCTTATTCAGGCGGTAGCCGCAGTATCCAAATGGGATTGATTTCCGCCAAAGGCATGCTTACCGTTTCTCTGGTCGCATTTCTATTGAGCGCTGTTGTTGGTGTTCCTTTGATCCAAAAAGCAGGTATGGATGTATTATGGCTTGGTCTAATTGGATTCGTATCCGGATTTTTCTATACCGCACCACCTTTCAGGTTTGCATCGCGCAAAGGATTGGGTGAACTGTTAATTGGGTTGAATTTCGGCCCCCTTATGGTAGCAGGTAGCGCATTAGTACAAACCGGCCAGATTCTTCCGGAAGCTTTATTGGCTGGAATACCCATTGGGCTACTTGTAGCTGCCATTGTATATGTGAATGAATTTCCAGACCATGATGGCGATAAAGCCACTGGCAAGGATACGCTTATTGTGGTCTTTGGCCTGGAACAAGCCAGACTTGGCTATGTATTCTTGGTTGTTGGTGCATTTGTCAGTATTATAGTGATGGCGCTCAATGGAACCTTACCAACGCTATCACTGATTGCTCTCCCCGCCGCTTATTTGGGTATTCGAGCTGTCCAAACCCTGTACAAATACTATAATGATCGACTGCTGCTACCTGCAAATGCCGGCACAATTAACATGCACCTGTTAACAGGATTACTGTTCTGTATTGGTATCTGGCTCGGTTGATTAGCTGATTATTATCTAATAATAGAAAATAATATATATGTGAGAGCTACCTGCGCCTATTTCAGGTACATGATTTTTCGTGTTTGCTGGTAGGTAGGTGTCACCAGCTGTATAAAATAAACACCCGTTGGAAATTCAGTAGCATTCCACCGCAAATCATGAAACCCGGGCATAAATGTAGCTGCGGTGAGATCGTCCACTTTTTCACCCAGGATATTATAAACAGAAATCTGTGTGAATTCTTCATCTTGTAATGCAAAATTAACTGTAACAGCCGGGTTAAAGGGATTGGGATAGCACTTTTGAATCCCGGGTCTGTCTGGAACAATTATCTCATCCAAGGATAGAGTAGTTAATTCAGATAGCGCGCTATTTAACACAGCCAGAAAATCATTGCCAAAAGGTGGCATTATATAACCTCTGGCAGTATAAATAACCTCCATTTCATGATTGATCAGCACATGATGAGGAACAGTGCCCCTGGTAAATATATCTCTGATATCGGATTGGCTATCATCAATTATAGGGTATGTAACACCGAATAATTTTTTCCAATCCGTACATTCCACTGTTTCTCTCCAGCCGTTACCCACACCAATTGTAGCCAACCCTTCGTCTGCGAATTGTGCCATGATTGATTGTGTATAAGCAGCCTCCAATTGGCAGCTGCGACTAGTTAAATTAAAAAATATCAGCCATACCACATGATAATTTCCGCCATTTTCTGTACCATTATAATCATAGAGTGAAATGGTCTGATTTCCTTCCGGACACAGTGATCCAGAAAAATCAGATACAGAATCCCCTACCTTGTAGATTTGGGCAGACAAGGTCGATATCACCAGCGAAATTGCTACTACGATTTTCTTCAAAACGAGTATTTTTTTTTGGAAATCACTTTAAGAATATAATGTTACACTAAATTTGTATTGGAAAAAACTATATTTTTTATTGGCTAAGTAGAACTATAACTCTAACCGAATCGATAATGTTGGTGTCAAACCAAGCATTACTATATCCGTAGTAATAAATGGATCAGCGGTGAGATTATATGATCTGTGGCTGATATTCCTACGATTAAACAAATTAAAAATTGATATACCAATATCCAAATTCTTGGCTAATAATCGATGCGACCTGGTCAAGCTTATATCAATACGTTTTATCATCGGCAACCTTTTACTATTCCTTGTTCCAGGTTCTGCAACTAAGGTATAATTTGCATTTTCATTTTCCCGGATCATCAGATTATTATTGGGAGTATAGACACGCCCTGTTGAAATGAGTCCAGTTAAGGTCATGTTCCATGGTCCGTATGACCGAATTATTGCGGATTTTAGTTCATGGGTTCTATCATGATCGGCAAGAAAAGTTTTACCGCCGTTCAGATCAGGGAACTCATATTCTACAATTCCATAATTATAGGCTGCCCAGCCGCGTAAATAACCATCCTTTTTACGTACTAATAATTCTAATCCCCTTGCAGTCCCGCTGCCTTTGAATACCAAAGCGCTGGTTTCTTTTATGTAAGCATCAACTGGAAAAACCAACTGTGAAAAATCAGCAATATTATCCATGGTTTTATTATAAATGTCCAATCCGATAAATGTAAAGGGGGTATCATATTCAAAACCTATACTTATTTGCTGCGCAGCCATAGGATCCGCATCATCATCAGGCAGCAACCACACAAACTTGCTGCCATTGGTGATAAAATCATTACTAAACCTGTACAGGAATTGGTGTACTATACCCGTTGATGCTTTAAAAAATAATTCTTCTGAAAAACGATAAAATACTGCTAACCTTGGATCAAAATAACTGACCGTACTTTTTCTGAATCGAGATGCTCGCAGGCCCAACATAAGATCCAAAACTGGCGATAGCGTCCAACTGTCTCGAATATAACTCTCGAATAGATTACCATTAATTTCATGATTGATAAAAATAACAGAATCACCTAATTGCACAGAAAAATTCGTTTTATATCTGGTTGTGGAAACTCCGCCTTCCAGTTGGTGACTTGGATCAACATTCCAGCTTAGATTTATTCGCGCTGTTTGGTCTGAGATCTGATTATAATCCTGTGAAAGGTAAACAGGGGTATTTCCGCCATTTATGACCCAGTAACTATCAAGGTTGTGGTTGCTCCGGTAATTTGTCGTCGCCATAAACAGTTGCGTTGTTGTCTTACTTGACCAGCGATGAAACCACCTTGCACCCGTTCCAGTATTGCCCCATTCAGTTTGTTCATCAACCATGACTCCTTCTACCCCTACGGAATCTGATGCAAAATCGAAATTCTTTTCTTCACCCAAATAATCCTTTCCCTCGTAAAATGAAATTGAAACGATGTCTCTATCGCTTGGTAAATAGGTAAATTTCCCATTGATATCATAAAAATAGAAATTGGGTAGATATTCTGATTGATATGTAACGGTATCCGACTGCAATTCACCACCAATATTTAATCCTGAACCTGAAGTAAGAAAATTATGAATATTATCATAGAGCTTAGATTGATATTGATCAGTGAATGATCGGCGCGCCGATAAAATGAAACTACTGCGTTTTGATAACGGCTGTTCATAAGTGATCCCGGCACTGAGCATATTTACAAAAAGGTCTATTTTCTGTTGTTTTGTACTTCCTGATTTTCCAGTTATATCAATGATACTCGAAACACGGCCGCCATATTTCGCTGGAAATCCCCCTTTATAAACCTGGACATCTTTCACAATATTAGAATTAATTGCACTGAAGAAACCGAAAAAATGATCAACCTGGTAGATGGGCATACCATCAAGAATGATTTGATTTTGATCCGGTGTTCCGCCACGGACATACAACCCAGCAAAACCGGTATTGCCCATTTGGATTCCCGGCAATAGCTGCAATGATCGAAATATATCCGGCTCACCAATATTTGGCAGATCGGCTATGTGGCGCGGCGAGAAAGTTAATTGCCCCGTCCCTGATGACCGCTGCAAAAATTCCAGTTGTTCCCCATATATGTTCACTGTTTCCACCCCAAGTATTTTCAGGTACAGGTCAATCCTGACAACGTCAAGTCCGCTGGTATTTACAAACTCTATTGGTTCATAACCGATATAAGATATAATTAATGTATCAGCTAATTGTACGGTACCAGTCAGTGTGAAAAAACCATATTGATCGCTGATAGTGCCACGGTAGGTATTCTTTACCAGTATATTCGCATGCGGGATGAACTCACCAGTATGTCCATCCAAAATATAACCGCTAATCGATCGATCAGATTCTTGACTTTTACGTATAATAACGTATTGGGATTTATTCCTTTTCCAATCAAGATCACTATTTTCTAAAAGCGCGCTTATGGCCTCTTCTACAGAACAATTATTGCATGATCCGCTGGTATAAACTTTACTGACTATCTGATCTCTGTAAACTATATTTAATTCATAAGTATGTACCAAGGTATCAAGCGCTACCTTTAAGGGTACATCTCGATAATTGAAGTGGATACTCGTATTTTGACTATGGGTGGGTGTAACGGAAAGGAATAGCAGCGCTATTCCTAAAGAGAAAAACTTTTTAGTAGAAGATGTAGGTTTCCTTTTCAAATCTATAAGACCGCTTGGACAAGATGGCTAGCGTGGTCAGTACACCATCCAAATCTACCGCATTGATCACACCTGTGATAGAAATATCATGTAATTGATCACTGGCAAGTTCAATATTTACATCAAATTTACGCTCAATTTTAGCACATACGATCTCAAGATTTGTCTTGTTAAGTATCAGTTTGTCATGTATCCAGCCAGGATATTCCGGATGCGGTAATAGCTGTGGAACAGGGTCGTTGTTATTTGAATAATGGCCCGCTTTCACTATTACTTTATCAGATTTAGGTTTGTCTTGCTTGGGGATAAAAGAAATTGCCCCTTCGTTCACTACAACTTCTACATTTTGGTTTCTAGCATGGACATTGAATTTTGTACCTAAAACGGTAACTGTACCATAAAGTGTTTTCACTGTAAATGGGTAATCCCCCTTTACTACTTCGAAGTATCCTTCGCCATTTAGATTAACAATACGGGATTCAGAATTAAAATTTCTTTTATATTTTAGTGAACTCTCCGAATTCAATTTCACACTTGAGCCATCTGCCAAATTGATTTCAGCCTGTCCACCGCGCTCTGCGGACACAGTAGTATGGGTAGCCATATCATAAATTTTAGGCCCCGATAAAAGTGCAATGATCATTAGTGCAAAGGCATAAGCCAAGCGTGGTTGGATGGGGAAATAAACTTTACGATGCTGAACTAGCGCAGGCACTGGATCTTTCATATCCAGGCGCTGTTCCAAGCGCATCCAAGCATCCGCAGTACTGGGGCCTGTCGGCGTGGATACCTGTTTACTGGTTTCCCAAATTCTTTTCAGGTCATTTGGTAGTTTTTGGTCGAATGAACTCAATTTTTATCTCTAATTAAACCAGATTGAATAGTTTTTCCATTTCCATGAGTATAACGATCTAATTCTACATATTACTTACAAATAATTCTTTAGTTTAACGCGCAAAATCTTCAGTGCACGATAGAGCTGATTTTCAACAGTTCTGCGGGACAAAGCTAATGTATCAGCTATATCCTGATTGGCCAACCCATTTACTCGACTGAGGATAAATATTTCCCTGCATTTATCTGGTAAATGTTCATTTACCACATCTTGTATTTCAGCCTCTAATAATTCCGTCTCATGCCGAACAGCGGGATTATCAAGTTGAGACGGAGTCGGTTCAGGAATTGTATCTTTGTGGCGTATTTTCACATTTTCATGACGAAAGAAATCCAGACAAAGATTATTGCTTATTTTGGCAATATAGGAAAAAAAGGATTCTTTTGGTTTTAGGGAAGTTTTATGCTTCCAAACCCGTAGAAATGTATCTTGAACTATATCATCGGCTATTGTTTCATCTTTTACACGGTAGAATACAAAATTAAATAACGAATGGTGATATTTTGTAAACAGGTCCCTAAACGCATCACGATCAGACTCCCTTAACCGGGTAAGCAATTCTTGGTCTTTTTCTGCCATACTTTTGAATTGTTATTAGAATATGCATGAATTTACAATGGCCAGGATCAAGATATAATTACCCAGCTATCTAATCCAGTTCATCAATTCAATAATCACAGTTTGCATGAGATTTCCCGCGGTCTATTTAAAGACTGTAATCCGTCATGCAAGGCTACTTCAGTTATAATTATTTTTTTGGATACATCAATTATTTACTTGAAGACAAAAGGAATATTGTAAAATTTCGCCAATTTCATTATAAACCAGTTTACCTTCATTATTCTTTACCATCCAGTTTATACATATTTCATCACCACCATCATCAATAATATCCATAACTCCGTATTGACCTCGCATACCACTCCTACCATGGGAATAGGGACCTCCTTTAACGCTTGGTGTTCTATCTAAAGGACCAGCATGAAAAACAGGTATGGGGGCTCCACCATCAGTGGCATAATCACTATTAGTTCCATCATCAATTGCACTCATATGAGCATCACCACTAACAATACAAATAGCAATATCATTTTCTTTGATGAAATTGGCAATATTTTCTCTTTCCTCAGGATACCATCCCCAATTATCATGATCATCGCATTCATAACCTTTTTCAGTACGAATTGTATTTTCATCATCACAATTGAACCAGCTTAAATCTGGTGTACTGATAAATGGAAAACTTGAATGCCAGACCACTGCTAAATTATTACTTTTTGCATCAAGTAATTCATTTCTAAACCATTGTAAATGATCAGGATTACCAAAATTACTCCCGGGCATGATTTTTTCACAATCAGTTGCATCAGGCATTTCACAATCACCAGTAAAGAGGGGTCTTCTTTTCTCAGAACGTAAGTCCGTCAATATAAATTTTAATCTACCAATATTGAATGATTGCGAAATAAGTGTATCACCTTGCCCAAAAGAAAGTGGGTAGTGCGGAACGTAAGACTTATATGCGTGTCGAGCTTCGCTTTGACAGGCAATATAGCCGTCTTGATTAGGTGAAAGGCCGGAACTGTTATTTGGACCATAATCATGGTCATCCCACATATAAGCTATAGGTGTATTCTGATACAATTTTGACTGTTTTTTCGAACCTAGAACTGATCGATAATACGACAAGAAATTTTCTTTACAATCTCTATATATATTTCCATAATGAAAATCACCCAGCATCAAATAAAATAATGATTCCTCTGCCCTGATTCTATCGAAGACAGGGTTGTTTGATCCAGTTGTTGCACATGTTGCTAATGTAACTTTAAATGAAAATGGTTCATTGGATGGCGTTTTAAACCTTCCAATCACATCTTTATCTTTTTTGATTATCCCATTTACACTAAATCTATAATAATAAGCTGTACTAGGATTAAGATCGTCAAGTACGATTTTTGAAAAAAAATCTAACTCTGAATTTGTACTAACAGTATTGGAAAATTCTGTTCGTTTTCTAAACCTTGAATTTTCACTATACTGAATTTTTACCTTTGCCTCAGAGCTTGTAGCAAAAACAATTGTGGCGCTGTTTTCAGAAATTGCACCCGACCAATAATATTCAATATCCTGACTAAAACTGAATCTGGATATAATTATGGGAATAAATAATAGACACTTGAAAAAATTTAATGTCATTAATTAATCTAGCATCTTCTCAAATGGTTTTATGTAGGTAAAACCATCATATGGATTTTCATCTGGATGTCTAATGCACCAAAGATAGTACATATGAAAACCGGGTGCTGACGTCTGGCTATGAACTCTGCTATCAGTGATTGGTAAAATATCACTTTGCCTTATTTTATATACATCTTCACCCAGTTCACCATGGCCATATCCCCACTGTGGTGAAAATTCGTAATAATATATTTCTGGTTGTGAATGGTGGTGAGGTGGATAGCTACTCCACTTGCCAGGAAAATTCAAAACTTCACCTATAACCAATTTAGATTGTGGTGGTGCAATGGTTCTATCAAATGC
>CAJXWT010000024.1 GCA_913062595.1 uncultured Fidelibacterota bacterium | reverse complement strand
ATAAATCATTCAATTTTTCTTTTGGGTTTACACCAAGTTTCTTGGATATTCGTCAGAATGCTGATGGCACTTGGCCGGATCATGCGACCAACCCATCCAACCCACTGCACACAGCAGCTGTGCTGACTAATGAAGAAACAGTTAATCGTGCCATGGGAAGTTCTAGACTCGATTATAACCTCATGAGAAGTGCTGATATGAGCCTGGACTTGATAGGTATTTTGAGCGCAGATTATGTGGGACAAGAAAACACTATTTTTTCTCCACCAGATTTGCAGGATGAAAAAGGTAAATCCAACCCCGGTCAATCTGTTTTGACAAATCATAATAGTTTAAACACCAATGCCTCTTTCAACTTGGCCCATAAGATGGATTTAGGCGGCATGAACCTATCTACGACTGCTGGATATCAAGCGGAGACAGTTGATTATAATAGTTCTATGATCATGGCGAGCGGGATGGTTGTTACCCAGACGAATATTGACCAGTCAGCAGCTACTTCTGCACTACAGACTAGGCGTATACAGCAGGATCGTGGCTGGTTTGTACAGGGAGAAATTGCTGTTGGTGAAAATATATATCTTGCTGCTGGTGTGCGTTCTGATCGCAGCAGTACGCTTGGTGATACTGAAAAAAGCCATATGTATCCCAAGCTTGCCGCCTCGTATCGTACGGGACAACTGGCAGTATTTGATGATTTGAAAGTCAGAGCATCATATGGAGTGACTGGTAACATGCCCAAGCCTTTTGCAAAATATACTGCTATGGCACCGAGTAATATTGGTGGCATTTCAGGTTTGGTCACCAGCGGTCTGAAAGGGTTAGATGATATTGAACCTGAGGAAATGGCCGAATTAGAATATGGTGTTGATGGTTCTGTGATGAATGGATTGCTTGGTTTTGAATTCACACTGTATAATCAAACAATAACAGGATTATTGCTGGAAGTCGAGGAAGCACCTTCAACTGGCTATACCACTAAGTGGGCTAATGCCGGTGATATGCAAACAAATGGTATGGAATTGGATCTTGTGTTGAATCCAGTCCGGACAAAGTCTATGAACTGGGTTAGTAGACTATCCTTCTATACTACAGAATCAGAAATCACCAGGTTAGAAGTCGATCCTTATAATACAGGTGGTTTTGCCACATTTTTGGGTGCATATCGTATTGAAAAAGGCTGGTCGCCCCATACTATGGTTGGTAGCGAAATGACAGATGGAGTGCATGATGTATTAGGTAATGAAACACCTGATTATATCATGGGTCTTAATAACAGACTTCAGTTTGGTCCATTTAGTCTTGTCGCTCATATTGATATCAAAGAAGGCGGCGATATCATTAATCTACAGAAGCTGATTTCAGACTTGGGTGGGACAACTTATGATTATGATACTAAAACTTTAGATCTTGACGAAGATGGCACTAAATCTGGTAATGGTAATGAACGACTGACCGTATTAGGTAGTATTACGGATCCATATATTGAGGATGGTAGTTATGTGAGACTATCGGAATTAAGTCTTAATTATGATGTGCCCAAATCGATGCTTGGTGGATTGGTCTCCAGTATGCAATTAGGTATCTCTGCCAGAGATTGGTGGATTAGCACAGACTATACAGGTTGGAATCCAGATGTTAGTCAGTTTGGTAACGTAGCCGTTGGTGGTTCTGTAGATACAGGACCTTATCCAATGTCGAAAGCATTGTACTTTAACGTTTCAGTAGGTTTATAGGAGGTAAATAATGAAAAATATAAAAAACGTATTACCCCTACTTTTAGTTACTTTATGGTTTGGATGTGATGATCTGGAATTTCCAGATCCAAATGCTCCGTCGACAGATGTTGCAACTGTACAAACCCTTGTTACGGGTGCTGAGTCTGGTCTGCGGTTAGCCTTTGCACTCTACCTTCGGGAAGTAAGTTCAGTAGGTCGTGAAGCTTATTACTTAGAACCAGCAGACCCGCGCTATACAGGAGAATTACTTAGAGGTCCTCTTGATCCAGGCGGATTCCTGGTATATTCACCATGGGCAGCACGTTATAGAGTAATAGCTAATTGTCGTATTTTGCAGAATACATTCTCCGATGATGTCGGTGCAGTTGGTTTTGCAAAAACAGTAGAAGCGTACCAGTTGTTAATGGTGGTAAACATGCAGAATGATAATGGTGCTAAGATTGCACCCTATAATGGTCTGGAATCGGATGTTTCGAGTAAAAGCGCAGTATTTACCGAAATTGCCGCTTTACTAGATGCCGGTTATAGTTCGCTCAATAGCGCTGGCAGTTCTTTCAGTTTTGCTCTATCAAGTGGTTTCAATGGATTTGACACCCCAGCTACTTTTGCCCAATTCAATCGGGCAATTAGAGCTAGGGTAGCTGTTTATATGGATGACTGGTCCACTGCGCTTACTGCTTTGGATAATTCCTTTATGGATCCAAGTGCTGATATGGGTCTGGGTGTATATCATGTATATAGTACCGGCCAAGGTGACCTGGGAACGGGTGGTGTTTCATCGGGTAACGGTATGTATGCTGATCCTACAGCTTCTTTTGTGAAGCTCATGGGGCACCCAACATATGAAACAGATGCAGAAGCTGGAGATCCTCGTTTTTCAAGCAAAGTGACCGAGCGTAGCACAGAGATCACATATGATGGATTAACCAGTGATCTTGCACCCACCATGTGGACCGGAGATTATGATCCAGTTCCGGTTATCCGGAATGAAGAGTTAGTTCTTCTTAAAGCGGAAGCAAATATTGGAAATGGTGGGGATGGTCTTACTGAGATCAATGTCGTCAGAGCAGTACACGGTTTAGCAGATGCCACTAGTGGCGGCCTAACCCAATTACTGCATGAGAAACGGTATTCTCTTTTCTTAGAAGGCCATAGGTGGATCGATATGCGCCATTATGGTAAATTAGGTGACCTGCCTTTAGATAGAGACCTTGATACGGTATTTGAAAATTATCCAATACCTGAATCTGAAGTTGTAGGTGGGTAATACCTATTGATTTAGATAATTAATTAAAAAATAAAAGAGGCTCCTCAGAGCCTCTTTTATTTTACAGATTATTTTATTATCACTATTAAGTAATTCCAGTCTTTTTTGCTATTTTATTGGTATTGTCATTAGTTTTTGGTACGAAGTAATTAAGGTTTTAACTAGTAAGAGGAGGAAAAATGCGGAATATTCTTATCAGTGCTGCAGTATTATTCGTTATATCCTGTTCGCAGGAATCAGGTATCACACCGGATTACGTGCTTTCTGCAGAACAGAAACACAACAAGTTCAGTAGTGCTATTCCACCAGTATTAAGAGTTTCTACAGGATCTGTTATAAAAGTTGACACTCATGAAGCTTCTGATGGACAGTTACACCGGGAAGCAAATATAGATGATTTAAAGAATATCGATTTTGGCCCAATCCATCCGCTTACTGGTCCAGTTTATGTAGAGGAAGCAGAGATTGGAGACATACTGGCTGTCGATCTATTAGATATCGAACTACATGATTATGGCTGGCAAGCCATTGTGCCCGGTTTTGGTTTTCTCTCAGATAGATTTCCAGACGCTAGGCTTACAATTTATAAGATCAATACAGTCGCTGGCACAGCCACGTTTAATGATAAAGTAGAGTTGAAATTAAACCCATTTCCCGGTGTAATGGGAGTTGCGCCTGAAACAGCAGAAATGCTGTCAACCATTCCACCTCGTGCAAATGGGGGAAATATGGATGATCCCAACCTCACCGAGGGAACGACAGTATATTTCCCTGTGTTTGTAAAGGGTGCACTTTTTTCAATCGGCGATACGCACGCTATTCAGGGTTTGGGTGAAGTTTGTGGTACAGCTATTGAAACACCAATGACAATTACCTACCGCTTGCGGGTATTAAAGGATAAACCAGCAATAAAAGAACCGCAGTATGAAAATGATGAATTTTATGCTGTGACTGGATTTGGTGAAACCATAGATATTGCTACAAAGAAGGCAGTCAATTATATGATTGATCATCTCGTTGATAATTATGATATAACTGCGGAGGACGCATATATGTTGTGTTCATTGGTTGGAGATTTAAAGATTGCAGAAGTAGTTGATGTACCTAACATGCTAGTTACAATGCACTTCCCCAAGCGAATACTCCGACAGTTATAACGTAAAAATACGTGTTTTAGCACAATTTTTAAGTATCAAAAACGCGGGACCCTAATTTTTTGTCTTATTTAGTATAAATTGACTTTATTTTATTTGTATCAGTAGTTTCCCGCCCCACAAATGCTGGATTTTAAACAGTTTAATCCGGGGATGAAGACTATAGGGGGGATTGCTGGTATTATCGCAACAAGTATATTAGCATTCTATTTACTAGTCATTTATTGGCCCCAGTCTGATCCCTACGAAAGTGTGGAAATAAATATTCCTAAGGGGACTAGTTTATCAGAAATAGGCAATATTCTGCAGGAGAAAAACGTAATAAATAATAAGCGAACTTTTACGATGGCTGTAAAAACCCTTGGGCATGAAAAAAATATTCCCGCTGGCGCATACACGTTACGTAATGCACGATCCAACCGCGGTATTATTCAACAACTGGTATATGGTGCACCATCGTTGAAAAATGTGACTGTGTTAGAAGGTTGGACAATGGATGATATTGCCGTGGCATTAGAGCAAAAAATAGGAATCAATAAGAAAAAATTCACGAGGTTATGCAAAGACCGGGAACTCGTAAAACTTTTCGATCTTGATGGAAATTCGTTTGAGGGGTATTTATTTCCGGACACATATTTTTTTGCGGAAGGTCTGGACGCTATTGTTGTCTTAACTAAGATGGTAAATGAATTTAAAGAGAATATGACACTGTCAATGAAAGTACGGGCTGAAGAATTAGGAATGTCCCAGTTGGAAATCATAACACTAGCATCCATTATAGAAGGGGAAGCTATTTACGATGATGAAAGAGCAACAATTTCAGCCGTATATCACAACCGATTAGAAAAAGGTATGAGATTACAGGCTGATCCAACTATCCAGTATATTATTGAAGATGGTCCACGCCGACTACTAAATGAAGACTTGAAAATTGAATCTGAATATAATACATATTTGAACTCGGGCTTACCTCCAGGACCAATAAATAACCCAGGGAAAGAATCTTTAATTGCAGCATTGTATCCTGCGGTGAATGATTACATATATTTTGTAGCCCGGGGAGACGGATACCACACTTTTTCCAGAACTAAGAAAGAGCACAATAAAGCAAAACGAAAATTCCAGAAAGTAAGGCGACGGGTACGACAAGAAAAAAACAGCGCAACAGAGGGAGGACTATAGAACAATATGGATTTAGTATCCTTAAATAATAACCAACGTGCCGCAGTTGAAGCAGTTAATAATCCTATATTGATATTTGCCGGTGCAGGTAGCGGTAAAACCCGTGTATTAGCATATAAAATCGCATATTTACTGGATCAAGGAATTGTCGTTCCTGAAGATGTGTTAGCAGTTACTTTTACTAATAAAGCTGCGGCAGTGATGCGGGAAAGGGTAACCAGATTAATAAAAGAGAAACATGTCCCTCTAAATATTGGAACCTTTCATTCAATTTGTGCAAGAATATTACGGAATGATATAAAACATCTAGGCTTTACATCGGATTTTGCTATTTATGATGCGGCGGATCAAGTTGCCTTATTAAAGGTCGTGATGGCCGACATGGGTGTGCCTAAAAATAGTATTATACCTAAAACGGCGCGGAACAGAATTAGTTATTATAAGAACAAACTTATTGCCCATGATGTGGCCATGAAATCGGCGCGCACAATTCAAGACCGAACCATAGTAGATATATATAAAGTGTATCAAAAAGCTTTGAAGAAAAATAACGCACTCGATTTTGATGATCTGTTGAATTACCCCTTAGAAATATTTGAGAATCACCCCGGAATCCTCGGTAAGTATCGGAAAAAATGGAAATATATACTGGTTGATGAATATCAGGATACAAACCGGGCCCAATTCTTACTGGTTAAAATGCTTGCTGAAAAACATAAACAGATCTGCGTTGTGGGTGATGATGATCAATCAATATATGGTTGGCGTGGTGCCGATATTCGGAACATTCTTGATTTTGGTAAGGCATTCCCAAACTGTGAGGTATTTACTTTGGAGGAAAACTACCGCTCAACCCAGCAAATATTAACTGCTGCTACAGCAGTTGTGGAAAATAATGAGGATCGCGCCGATAAGAATTTGTCAGCGATCCATGGAGAAGGTGAAAATCTGGGTCTTATTGAAACCCATGATGAAATGGAAGAAGCTGATGCTGTCATTAGCGCGCTGGAAAAAGAAATAAAGATTAACAAGCGGACATTTAATGATTTTGCTATCCTTTACCGTACAAATGCTCAATCAAGAGCTTTGGAAGATAGTTTCCGTCGCAATGGTATCCCGTATAAAATAGTAGGTGGTACTCGTTTTTATGAGCGGAAGGAAGTAAAGAATTTACTTGGCTATTTGCGGTTAATAGTTAATTTGAAGGATACAATCTCATTACGCCGGGTAATCAATTTTCCTCCTCGAGGTATAGGTTTAAAGACCGTTGACAAGTGTGTACTGCAAGCGACGAAAGATAAAAAAGAACTGTTTGATGTACTTAACAATCCTGAACCAATTAACATTCGTGGTAAACAAGGTGAATCATTGGTCAATTTTCATAATCTCATTAAGAAGTATAACGATTTATTGACAAAAATAAATGCCAGTGAACTTGTTCGCGCATTGGTGGACGAAACGGAAATTCTCAAATATTACAAGCGTCAGGATACTATAGAAGATCAGGAACGCTATGCGAACGTTATGGAAGTCTTGAATTCTGTTGATGAATTTATGGAAAGAAATCCTGGATCACTCCTGCATGATTTTCTTGAGGAGGTGTCACTGCTGACTGACATAGATGAATGGAACGAAGATGAGAACCATGTAACTATGATGACAGTCCACTCAGCAAAGGGCCTAGAATTCCCAGTTGTATTTGTCACTGGACTTGAAGATGGACTATTTCCATTATCAGGTGCTCTTAGCGAAAGAAATTTAATGGAAGAAGAACGGCGCTTATTTTATGTAGCGCTTACACGTGCCCAGCAAATGGTTTACTTGTTATATGCAACAGAAAGACGGCGCACTGGTTCGGATAGTTGGGCTGGTCTTGTTTCGCGATTTGTGAGAGAAATACCGGAACAATTCTTGGAAAACATATCCTTTTCTTCAGCGATGACAAGAAAAGTTGTCAGAACAAGAACTGGCAATTTGAGAATGAAGGTGAAGCGTACGGTTACAACCTTTGATGATTTTAAAGTGGGTGACTATGTTGAACATGCCATTTTTGGCGAAGGGAAAATTTTGGCATTGAGTGGTAGTGGAGAGAATCAACGGGTAGGTGTTGTATTTAAGGACGGTTTAAAGAAAAAACTCATTGTAAAATTTGCAAAGCTGAAGAAACTAGCCTAGGTTATATAAGTAACCAGTTCTAGCAACCGCACCAGGATAATAAATACTCATATTTAGCTTGAATGTGGAGGTGTTTTATAATTACTTTTGAGACTCAATCTCATTAAAGAAAATATCATGGCAACAAATGTTCAACTTTTAAAGGATGCTCTTCGCAAGGAAGGACTGCTCTACACACCCCAAAGGCAGATTATCTGGGATGAAATTTGTAAGACTGATGATCATCGGGATGCAGAGGAAATTTATTTTAAAATCAAACAGGGCGGGCATAAAGTCTCAAGAGCAACGGTTTACCGTACGATTGATGTACTGGTAAAAAATAATCTGGTCCGCAAGTTGGAGCTGGGTGATGGACGTAACCGCTACGAAAACAAACTTGATAGCAGTCATCATGATCATATTGTTTGTATTCAATGTGGCAGGATTGATGAGTTCATGGATGAAAATATTGAAAAACTACAGGATGAAATAGCGAAAAAATATCAATTCAAGATCGTACGGCACATTCACCAATTATTCGGTCTATGCAGGGATTGTAATTAATTTTATGACTGTGGGGGATTTACACCGGGGCGACACGGCGGTCGTTAAATCATTTCTTAGTGGTTTAGACTCACAATCACGGTTTTTGGAAATGGGGATCTTGCCGGGAGTAGAATTACGCTTGGTTAAAATTGCACCACTGGGTGGCACTATTGAGTTAAAAGTCCGGGATTATTATGTATCAATTCGCCACCAGGATGCCTTAAATATTGTAATTGAAAATTGAATTCAACATTGAACGCTGAAACCGTACCCTGGGTTGCATTAGTAGGTAATCCAAATTCTGGTAAAACGGCAATATTCAATTTATTGACTGGCATGGACCAGAAGGTTTCGAATTATCCCGGGATAACGGTAGAAAAAAAGCTTGGTACTGGGAAATTCAATGATGGTACCGCTTACCATTTACTTGATTTTCCAGGCACATATAGCTTAACGCCCGAATCCTTCGATGAGCGAATTGTCACTGAACAAGTTCTGGAATGGATCCATGGTAAAAATCCGCCTGCAGTTATTGTTTCAGTAGTTGATGCAACTAACCTGAGTCGTAATCTTTATTTAACTACACAGCTATTAGATTTAGGCATTCCAATTGTTATTGCCTTGAATATGATGGATTTAGTGGATCAAACTGAAAAATTAGATGCATCATCATTGAAGAAGTGGCTGTGCGCAGCAGCGATTGTACCAGTGTCTGCACTGAAAAAAAGCGGCTTTAATAAACTACAAGAGCAGGTTAGAGCTAGCATTCTGACAAAACCTGTAAATAATGATATATTTCCATTGGAAGTAACTAAAACACTTGAAACAATCCTTATGCCAATTACGAGTCTACTGTATACAAAATTAGGGTACACTCCTCGTTTAGCAGCTGCACAGGCACTACGGCTTATTACAAGAAATTCAACCTTAGAATTATATAATAAAGCTATTCAGGAAGGGCAAAAGATTAATTCTAAGATAGTAAATGAATTAGAGCATCTTCGAACAGTTGCCATAAAAGAAATAGAAAAAGCAGAATTAAAACCTAGCTCCCTTGAAGCAATATTACGATATCAATGGTTAGACGCAAATCTTGCACAGGATCGAAGTGATCATACGAACCAAATAAGAAAAATAAATGCCAATGAAAAGATCGATCAAATTCTTACGCATAGATGGTTAGGGCCCGGAATATTTATCGGGTTATTGTATTTCATTTTTCAATCAATTTTCAACTTCGCATCAATTCCAATGGATTGGATAGAAGCTGGGGTAAATTGGCTCGGCAAAGGGGCGGTAACCTTGGTGCCTGAGAGTAATTTCCGCGGTTTATTAATAGATGGTATAATTGCTGGTTTAGGAGCAATACTTATATTCTTACCACAGATTGTAATACTGATGTTCTTTCTGACATTGTTAGAAGATTCCGGTTATATGGCACGTGTAGCTTTTATGCTTGATCGCGGTATGTCAAAAATCGGGTTGCATGGGCGATCGGTACTACCATTGATGAGTGGTTATGCCTGTGCCATCCCGGGTATTATGTCCACCCGAACAATTGACAACTGGAAAGAAAGATTGATAACAATGCTGATTTTACCACTTATGAGCTGTAGTGCCAGATTACCGGTGTATGCATTGATGATTGGTGCTTTTATTCCACCGATTACTGTTGGTTACATTTTTGGATTACAGGGTTTGATGATGGTTGTGATGTATTTTATTGGAACTGTCACCGCTCTAATACTTGCGAAAATATTTAGCCTATGGATCAAATCTGAGGGAAAATCATCATTCGTAATGGAAATGCCACCATATCGCATGCCTATTTTGCGCTCTGTGTTCAGACAAGTGTTTATCCGGGCAAAACTATTTTTATTCAATGCCGGCAAGATCATTATGGCCATATCGATTATACTATGGTTTTTAGCCTCCTTTCCCAAAACAGACATCATTGGTGACCAACCGGCAATCCACAATAGCTTTGCGGGAAAAATTGGTCACGCCATTGAGCCAGTAATCCAACCGCTTGGCTTTGATTGGAAGGTGGGTATAGCCTTAATTACTTCTTTCGCTGCAAGAGAGGTTTTTGTCAGCACCATGGCTACTATTTATAATGTAGAAAATGCAGCTGATGAAATGGTGCAGCTATCAGATGCGATGAAAAATGATTTGAATCCTTCAACCGGTCTTCCGGTTTTCACGCCACTCGTGGCTGTGAGCCTTATGGTGTTTTACGTTTATGCAGCGCAATGCATGGCTACGTTTGCAATAATTCGCAGAGAGACGAATACATGGAAATGGCCACTATTTATGATTGCCTATATGAATGTTTTGGCTTACCTGGTATCATTGCTCGTCTATCAGGGTGGCCTTTGGCTGGGTTTCAGTTAATTAGTTCAAAATGATTATTGGACCACAAACCTTGGTAGTGATATTACATAAATTAAATATTACAATTTGATTTGTTCTTTTTCGATTAGCCATTGTACTGTATCTCTTATCGAATCTTCAAGAGAACGAGGTCGATGCAGTAGTTCATTTTTGGCCAATGTTCCAGGGATTTCCTTGCACTGGACTGCCAAAGTATGGAGGCTACCACGACTAAATGACGGTCTTTGTCCGGTCAAATATGATTTTATTGCTGCGAATGGCAATGCCAGATAAGCTGTCCAAAAGGGCAAGGTCAGGTAAGTAATTCTTCGCGCAAGTAGACTGGCGATTACGTCTGTAATTTCGCGAAAGGAGGCCCATTTTCCTGGTAGGATATAATGTTGACCTTGGCGACCCATCTCAACGCAATTAATAGCTGTATTACATACGTCCCGCACATCAACCCAATTAAAACCATTATTAATCGCAATGGGCATTTTACCTGTGGCCATATCAATTATCACTTTGCCCATTCTGCTCGGTTTATAGTCGTGGGGACCGATGATACCAGTAGGATGAATTATGCTGGCATTTATTCCTTTTTTACAAGCAGTCACTACCCTCCGCTGAGCCTCTGCTTTGGTTCGGTCATATGGAGCTACTTTTTGATCATTCTTCGCAAGGGGCCGTTTTTCTGTTAAGGCCGTACAGGTTGGATTTTGTTGGAAAGCGTGGATACTAGAAAAGTGGATTAGGCGTTCAACACCTGCGCTGATACTGGCCTCACAAATTGCTTCGGTACCTTTTATGTTGATGGTTTCCATTAAGGGGATATCTACACTTTCAACCGCTACATAGGCTGCGCAATGGAATACGGTATCTATCCCTTTTAGTTTCGGTGTTAATTGACCTGGATTGACAATATCTTCTTGAACACGTTCCACATCTAAATTTTCCAATGAACGAGTATCTTTGTGGACAAGGCACCGCACTGTCCACCCTTTTTCCAAAAGTTGGCGAACAAGGTTAGCACCAACATGGCCTGAGCCACCGGTAACAAATGCTTTTTTCATCGGATTTGAATATTGCTAGATTTCAATGCTAATCTCTTTTCAATTCTTATTTCAGTTGAATTGTAGATTTCAGTTTACATTTGATCTTCTTGACTTTCCACCATGTTGTAGGAAAATTCACCTGCTATGAAAACCATTACTTGCATCGCAAACTTTAAGGATGGTGACTCAATTCAAGGATTTTATTTATGCGTTGAAAAACACTTACGTCATACACGCTCAGGGGATCTATTTCTTGATTTACAGCTACGCGATAGAACAGGATCAATTAATGGGAAGATTTGGGATAATGTGGATAAGTTGAATGAAAAATTTAATGCTGGTGATCCAGTAGCAGTTTCAGGAAATGTGGATTCTTTCAAGGAAAGGCCGCAGTTAATTGTAAAAAAAATTAACCGAGCATCTGTTCAATATTATGGACGTTATGGTTATGATCCATCTTTGATCGTTCCAGCATCCTCAAAGAACCCAAATGATATGTGGAAAGCCATTACGAAAATCATTCGTACGATCAAATCTAACCCGCTGCGAAAACTGGTTAGCATGATCTATCGCGAGAACAAGGATATATTGCTGGTACATCCAGCATCGGTGAAAATGCATCATAATTACCGTTCGGGATTTATTGAGCATGTGCTTTCCATGGCTGAAATAGCAGATCAGTTGGCTGTACACTACCAATTGGACCGTGACTTATTAATCGCAGGTGTATTTCTGCACGACATTGGAAAAATAATTGAGATTTCTTCTGATCTCGAAGCAGAGTATACAGATCAAGGTAATTTTATAGGACACATTGTAATTGGCAGAGATATTGTACGATCTGCGGCAAAAAAAATCACAAATTTTCCTGAGGACGTTCAAATAAAGCTGGAGCACATGATTCTTTCCCATCAGGGTAAATATGAATGGCAAAGTCCAAAAAAACCTAAAATACGCGAAGCCTTATTATTGCACCTGATTGATAATATGGATGCAAAAATGAATTTATTTGCATTAGCTTTAGAGGAAAGTGCTGAGGATGGTGATTGGACAGATCGGCACAATTATTTCCGCATACCATTATATAAAGGCGATAATGAAACTAAATAATCTGGTTCGAGCTGCGATTTTCGCAGCCTTGGCCATCGGTGTTGGATTTTCTTTATTGCTGATTCCAAACATTGAATTAATCACAGTAACAATCTTTATTTCTGGGCTTACTTTGGGGTCAGCCTGGGGTATGCTTATTGGCGGAACAGCTGAGATTATATTTTCAAGTCTTAATCCCCTTGGTTCCGGCCTTAGCTTCCCTCCACTTTTTTTCAGTCAAGTGCTTTCCATGATAATTATTGGTGCCATAGGTGGATGGTTGCGCCCAATTTTTTACCGGCCTGAATTTTCCTTTAAAACTTTGCTAGGTCTAGGATTTACAGGTCTATTTGTGACCTTTATTTATGATTCTTTTACGACGCTCAGTTATCCAGTAAGTGCTGGTTTTGAATCTGCCCAAACCTTGGGAATTTATATTTCTGGAATAGGTTTTTCATTACTTCACCAGATCTCAAATGCAATAGTCTTTATTGTTGGCATCCCCCGAGTCATGAAATATTTGGCGGTCCAGTCTTGAAAAGAATTCTATTTCTTTTAAGCATCTTTTATTCTGGTTTGATATCTCAGGGGTATAAAAACTATCCTTTTGACTGGACTGATCATTTCGGTGTGATTACCCAGAATGGAAGTGTAATGTGGAATGAAGATTGGATGTCTGGCGTATTATTTTTTGATGGGACATTTACCCACTACCCAAAACGATTTGGTTCAGTAATTAGTTATGATATTGCGAAAGCACAGCCTGGGTATTTTTTCAAAGCAGAAAATGCTTTGGATTCGAGCTATGTAGATAGTCGTATCAAATATACTCAAGGTGATTACTTTTTGGATATGCTAGCTCTCACAACCAATTTTTCTGATGGTAAGAGGTTAATAAAATGGACCGGCTTTAAAAAAACATACGGTGGACCCTATGGCCAGTACATACTGGGTACTGTAAAACCAATACAGCAAGCTTATTTTCTAAAATACCAAACAGGTCAAATTAATGTAGCGATCGGACATTTCATTACTTCAAGCGGTATCCCGGATACAAGTACAAACGGTTCTATGTCCGACAGGATATTAAATGCAAGTATTCAAGTTCATGGATCAGCAGGTAATTGGGATTGGCAATTACACGGATCGCAGTTTAACCAGAAATATAAAATTCAGCATTCATCGTGGGGTATGTCCAGGAGCAATTATCTTACGAGGACAAGGATCCAGGGAAAATTAATCCGTAACAATTCTGGGGATACAAGGGTATATACTGGTTTTGAAGGAAATATTCAGGGTTTATCTAATTCATCAAGGTTTCGTTCTCGCGACTGGGGTATAGTATTTGCCGGAATAGCTTGGCAGGACTTTACCTTGGCAGGGGGCGCAGTAGCAATTTCAAATGGAATGGCTCCATTTTTCCAAACCAAATATCAAAAGCAATACGCTAAAGGCGGCATGGTTATTGAAGTGAATAACAAACCAAAACCAGTACATATGCTGTTTTGGTCAGCTGTAGAGGATAGCTTGGCATTTGAAAATTGGCAATCATTATCGTTTAACACTTGGAAATCAATATTCCAACTAACATTTCATGGTAAAATATTTTTAACATGTGTGCAAGAAATAAACCAATATCAAATCAATTCGGAATTGGATCGTTCAATAAGTAAAGCTGAACCGAATATTCGTGGTGGAGAAATTGGCATTATGTGGAGTGGCTTTCGCAATTGGGTATTTTCAGGTTCCTTCCGCCATATAATCGAGCCTTCCATTATTACGGATGGGATTGGGGATTGGTTAGATTTTAGAATTGCTGGAAAAGAAAAAATATTTAAGCGAAATATGAATGTGTCTTTTACTGTTGGATTAACGGGATGGTTGAACCGCGACTCAACAATCAGTTTTGATCCATTTGTTGGTATTCCTCTGAAAGTTAATGATTCAGTTTACACACTTGGGGACCGCTGGATCCTGCAGGCGGAGGTAGCAGCAAAGGTTGCTTCTTTAAAAGTTACTTGGCGCATGAATAATGTATTTCGGGCTTTACAACCTATATTGGGTATTGTCCCAGAAGAAGAAAGTTGGATTAGCACAAATTACCTGATGCATGATGAGCAGCGTCAACTGGGCAGATTAATGGAAATTGTTATCGACTGGTATTTCCTGGATTAATTAGATCCACTCCAGACTTCGTAATCTCCCGGTGATGCGCCCACAATGTAGGTATAAGAAAGTTCACCAAGATCGTTGTGCACATATACAGTATCAGGTGCCTGAAAATCACTGGTGATGCCCATGAACACATTTTTATTATTTGCTCCTGCAGAATAGAGATCGTTGCTGCTGTATGTACCAATTTTAGCAGATCTATTGAGTGTCAAATCCATTGCTAAAGGTGCAACACCACCTTCGAATGTGCGGTATACTTCTCCAGCAATTAACATCATATCTCCACCGCAGACAGTACCAACACCATACTCTCGCATGCTCACTTCACTGGTTTGAATGTTGATCAGGGTTGTACCGTGATATGTCTCTGTCCAGTTTGCACTATAATATGTTCTTGATATCCATAATAAATCACCATCCAGTAACATCTGTTGAGGTCCATTTCCAACTTCAATTGTCTCTACGATTTCGCGGGTCTCGAGACTGATTTTTTCAACAGTACTCCCTGAACTGATAGCAACCCACAAATAAGAACCATCGGATACGATCGACTCTGGCAGACCATTTATGTTTATCGATCCTTCGATAAAATACGTTTCGAGATTCAGGATTTTAACATCCTGTGTATTCCAGTTAGTAAAATAGACATAATTATCAACAATGACCATTTCCCGCGGACCGGAATTATCAGTAGAAATATCAATTCCGGGAAGTCGTAGGCCAGAATCAGTGATGTTATATACTTTGAGAAGATGACTATTATTTACCAATACAAATAATTTATCATTGTGGATTGCTAACGATTGCACAACATCACCAACATCTGGGATATTTTGGATCTGCTGATTTCCGTTGAAAACCGTTATGGCACCATTGCTGCTGCCAAAGTTTCCTTCAGTTGCAATGAAGGTTAGTTCATTGTTCTCTACTACTTGGAAATTATCCTCACAGGCAATAACCATTAATAAAATTATCAAAACAAACTTTTTCATTATCATTTCCTTTTCAATTTATGTTAGGGGGTAAAGGTTTGATGGATAGGACGCACCATAACCCTTTTCCCGAAAGTTAACTGATACTGAGTAGCTGCTAGGTTTCCTGACTTATGCTTTATCGGATTGAACCGACCTTCTCATCCTATCGGACAATGGTACTATTAATTAATCCTAAGCATTTACAGTGGCGGGAACTGTGACCGAATTTCACGGGCTTCCCTATGCAAACCTACTTCAATACTCATTCTAGCTTACCAGAGGTATTTTTTATTACCAATAGTTAATATTATGTATTAAGGGTTTAACACGGAAGCTCTTGTTATATAGAAACTCGGTAGAATAAATTCGCCAATGTTTTTCCCGATAGGAAATAATAAATGAAACAAAAATATTTTAACATAAATGCTTCAGTGGTAAATATTTATAGTGATCCAGACTTTAAATCAGCGGTAGTAACTCAAGGCCTATTAGGTGAGTCCTGTGAAATCATGGATTCGAAGGATGATTGGTTCAATGTTAACCAGTGGGACGGTTATAGCGGGTGGATACACAAACACCAAGGAATTGTAGCTGATAAAACTTACGATGCCAATCTCACTGTCTTTGAAATGGATGGTATTGTGACTAAAAAAAATGGGAAGACGGTAATTAGGGATCTTACTTTTGGCAATTTATTAAATGGAAAACCAATGAACGGTGGTTTTAGCATCACATTACCAGATGGTGAAAAAGGTTGGACAGGTACACTATTAGGGCGCATGACAGAGCAGCCAACCCGTAAGAGTATTATACGTCTCGCACGATCATTCATGGGAGTGCCCTATTTATGGGGCGGAAAATCTCCCCATGGTTTTGATTGCTCTGGGTACATTCAAACCATATACAAGACTTTTAATATTGAATTGCCAAGGGATACATACCAACAGGCTGATCATTTTAAGGAATCCACAATAAATATGGAGCAGGCAAAGCAAGCTGACTTACATTTTTTTGAGAATGATGGTAAGATTACTCACGTTGCGCTTGCTGAGGAAAATGGATATTTTCTACATGCGCAAGGCTGGGTTAAAGAAGAGAGTTTCGACTCTAGTGCACCAAATTTTAACAGCGATTTGAAAAATAAGTATGCTTGCTCGGTATCAATGGAACCAATTTTAGGAACATGAAGAATTATCCATCTAAAAATGGATCATTACTAAATCGTGCAGTTCTGGTTCTGAACTCAAACTATGCCCCCATGACAATTACTACATCAAAACGTGCCATCTGTTTATTTTTTCTGGATAAAGTGGACGTCATAGAAACATATGCCGATCTTATTCATTCACCGAGCACAATTTTACCCTTACCAAGCATTGTTAAATTGAAAGATTATATTAACTACAATAGTATGAATGTGGTTTTGAGCAGGAAAAATATTCTCCTACGTGACAAACACCAGTGCCAGTATTGTGCGAATAAATCTAACCCTCTGACAATAGATCATATTATACCAAAAGAACGTGGTGGGATCGATTCGTGGGATAATCTGATAACTGCGTGTCAGAAATGTAATAGGAAAAAGGGAAACAGAACTCCCAGAGAAGCCAATATGTCCCTATTAAAACATCCTCAGAAACCAAACAGAATACATTATTTTCAGCACTTTATTCAGGATTCGCAATCTTCGTGGAAACCATACCTATTTTTAGAAGCGTTTTAGGGACATAAACGTTGAAACGTGTGCTCAGCGGTATTCAGCCATCAGGATCTTTACACTTGGGGAATTACTTTGGCATGATGAGCCGCATGATTCGTTATCAAAAAGAAAATGATCTTTTTTCATTTATTGTGAATTATCACGCCATGACCACAATTCAGGCTCCAAGTATACTTGAGAACAATACAATCAATGCTGCTCTTGATTTCATTGCACTAGGACTGGATCCTGAAAAATCAACATTTTGGATTCAGGCAGATGTACCACAAGTGACTGAATTCACTTGGATCATTTCCAATGTAACCAATGTTGGCCTTATTGAACGTTCAACCTCCTATAAGGACAAAATTTCCAAAGGAGTCATGCCTAATATGGGTTTATTCAGTTATCCAATACTTATGGCCTCAGATATTTTGTGTTTTGGAGGAGATATTGTTCCAGTTGGGAAGGATCAAAAACAACATTTGGAAATGACTAGGGATATTGCCATAAAGTTTAACAATACCTATGGTGAGACTTTGGTGGTACCTGAACCAGATATTGAGCAGGAAACACAACTTCTTCCTGGAATTGATGGGCAAAAAATGAGTAAATCTTATAATAACACGATTCCTATTTTCGGTGACGAAAAATTCATTCGTAAACAGATCATGTCGATCGTAACTGATTCTATACCAGTCGATGAACCAAAGAATATCAAATCACCTTTATTCAAGCTGTTTGTACTATTCTTGGATGAAAAAGGTAAAAAAGATTTAAAGAGACGGTTTCTTAGTCCTGGCCTGCAGTACGGAGATGTAAAAAAGGAACTTTTTGAAACAATAATAGAGTATTTCCGTCCATTCCGGGAAAAAAGAGAATACTTATCAGGTCATATGGATTATGTTTATGAACAACTTTCAAATGGGTCCAATAAAGCAGGTGTAGTAGCTGATCAAATTCTCAGTAAAGTGAGAAAAGTAACGGGCTTAAATTACAGGGTCTAATATGTATAAGGTAAAGCTAGAGAACTTCACAGGACCTCTGGATTTGCTATTGTACTTCATCCGCCGCGACGAAATTGATGTTTATGATATTCCCATAGCACGGATAACAGCGGAATACATGGAAACTCTAGATATGATGCAGACATTCAACTTAAATGTCGCAGGTGAATTTATTCTCATGGCCGCTACCCTTATGCGAATTAAGGCAAAAATGCTTTTACCCAAGCCGCAATTAGGCGATGAAGATGAAGTTGAAGATCCACGTGCGGAATTAGTGCAACAACTGCTCGAGTACCAACGATTCAAGGAGATGGCATATGATCTGGATAAGTTAGCCATAGAACGAGGGCAATACCATCCCCGCGGTTTTGAAATGAAATCTCCAGATTTGGAAGAGGATACTGCAGCATATTTAAAAGATGCAACCTTATATGAAATAGCGCGATTATTTAAAAATGCAATGGATAATATGCCTGTCATTCAGCCATATGAGCTACATCGTGAACAAGTGCATTTGGGTGACCAAAAAGCATTGATATTCCGCTCATTTGATATAGATGGACGTCTTCCTTTTTCTGCTTTGGTAAAAAAACTAAAAACTAAATTAGAGGTTGTTGTAACATTCTTAGCTATATTAGAATTAGTTCGAATGCGCCAGATAATTGTTATTCAAAATGAACTATTTGGTAAGATGGAAATGCAAAGACTGGGGGCAGAAGCGTAAAAAATGAATTTATCTGAGCAGATTCAAATAGTTGAAGCTTTGCTTTTTGCATCACCAGAACCCCTCACCCAGACCCGTATAAACCTGATATTTGAGACTGATCCCCCGAAATTGGATGACACCGTAAAAGAACTTAATCATAATTATGAAAAGGCCAATCGATCCTTTAGAATTCAGGGGATTGCTGGTGGTTTCCAGTTAACAACACTACCTGAATTTGACATATGGATAAAACGTATGCTTGATAAGAGCGGTAAACTAATATTATCAACTGCCGCTATGGAAACCTTGGCAATTGTTGCATATAAACAACCGATTAGCAGGTTTAATGTAGAATCGATTCGCGGGGTTGACTGTAGTGGAGTGATCAAGACATTATTGTCTAAAAACCTTGTGCGAATAAAAGGCCGCGATGAAGGACCTGGCCGTCCTCTATTATATGCAATAACCGATAAATTCCTCGAAAACTTTGGTTTGAATAGAATATCTGATTTACCAAAATTAAAGGAAATAGCAGACTTAACTGATGTGGATGCAGCAGAAAAAATGAAATTAATGGAACTGCAATTAAAACCATCTGAGCAACCTCCAGATATTTCGCCAGATGACCTGGCAACCGGTGCAACAGCACAAACATAATATTTAATGCGTTTAAATAAATATCTAGCTCAATCTGGGATCGCATCACGGCGCGGATCAGACCGGTTAATTAAAGCAGCTACGACTACGGTCAATAATATTGTAATTACTGATCCTGCCTATGATATTAAAGATAATGATATTGTACGATATGATGGAAAAAACATTCAATTAAATGATAAAACGGTAGTATTAATGTTTAATAAACCAATGGGAATTATTACGACAATGAATGATCCGCAAAATAGGCTATCGGTTGCTGACTTATTGCCCAAAGAAAATAGGGTATTTCCTATTGGCAGATTGGATAAAAATACCACTGGGTTATTACTAGTAACCAACAATGGTGACTTTGCCAATAGGTTAATGCACCCCAGGAATCGCGTGCCCAAGATTTATGAAGCAATAATAGACCGTCCATTGGATCCAATAAATATTAGCAAAATAAAAAAAGGTATTTTTATCGGTGCTGGGGAATGGGGAAAAGCCAATATAATTAGTCAGACAAAAAGTAAAAAACGAACTTTAGTTATATTGGAACTTCACCATGGTAAAAATCGCGAAATTAGACGATTATTTCATGCGATAGATCACAAGTTATTTTCTTTAAAAAGAGTTCAATATGCCGGTTTGGACTTAGGACACCTTCCATTAGGGCAATACCGGTCATTAGATTACAATGAATTGCGGAAGATCCAGTCGTTCACAAAATAGTAAAATAGGTATTGTTATTATTATTGATTTATCTCCCAATTCATTGGTTTTCTATCAAGTGAATAGTAAATTTGCCGGCTATTTGAGAAGAGGATTGCATGATTGTCGCTATTGATGGTCCTGCCGCGTCTGGTAAAAGCACTACCGCTAAAATGGTAGCAAAGAAATTGAAAATGACTTACTTAGACACAGGTGCCATGTATCGTGCTGTAACCCTAGCGTTATTACGATCAAACACCGATCTGGATGATTATGATTCTGTTTGCCAGGTTGTTGATGAACTAGAATTGGACATTTTTGATCAGGGAGCTAAAACTGTTGTAAGATTAGATGGTGAGGATGTCTCTCAGGCAATACGTTCAATGCCAGTGACCGAAAACGTAAGTGCTGTAAGTGCGATGAAGTATGTACGAGAAGCCATGGTTGAAATACAGCGTAATATTGGAAAAAAGACTAATTGTGTTGTTGAAGGTCGTGATATTGGAACTGTAGTATTTCCAGATGCAGAATTCAAAATATTTATGGTTGCCGATGTTAAAATTCGTGCGGAAAGAAGACTCAAGGAACTCCATGAAATGGGCGATGATCAGTCACTGCAAGAAGTAATGGCTGATTTGAAAAGACGGGATAAAAAAGATTCTACGCGAGTACACTCACCATTACAGAAAGCGGGTGATGCGATTGAAATTGATACATCGATGTTATCCATTGATCAGCAAGTGGAAAAAGTGGAAAAATTCATCAATCTTGTAAGAGAAAAAAATAACAAATAGGAACCAAATGACTAAAAAAAATACTAGTGGGCTGGTCTTTGAAGAGTCGGATGTAGTTGATGCTGCTGAAGTCAGTGACGAATTCGCAAATGCAGAGGATGCACCTGCGGTCGCTTTAAATGAAGAAGATGAAATAGAAGAGAGCCTACCTCCGGCAGTGGATTATCTCGATCCCACATTATTCAAAGAAATCCGAACTGTAACCAGAGAAGACCTTGATTCGAGTGTGGAACAAACTCAAGTCCCAGTAGATATTAAAGATCAATACTTCAGGTCTATATCCGAAATATCTGAAAACCAGGTTCTCACTGGGCGTGTCATTGGGATGAATGATAAAGATATTTTAATTGATATTGGATTTAAATCTGAAGGTCTGATAGATCGCTCGGAATTTCCGGTGAATGCACTGCCTCAAATTGGCGATCAAATTGAAGTGTATCTCGAGTATCTTGAGGATCGTAATGGCAACCTGGTTCTGTCAAGAGAAAAAGCCGAATTTATGAGTCGTTGGCGGGATATTCGAGAATTTTACGAAAAAGAAAAAATCTTTACCTGTAAAATTATGCGTAGGATTAAAGGCGGGATGATCGTCGATATTGATGGTTTGCAAGGGTTTCTACCTGGTAGTCAAATTGACGTCCGGCCTATAAAGGATTTTGATCAATACCTGGATCAGGACTTAGAAGTGCGGGTAGTAAAACTTAATGAAGCACGCAAAAACATCGTTGTTTCCCACAAAGTAATTATTGAAGATAGTCTTAAAGAAAAGCGAGAAGAATTACTGGCCGATATGGAAATTGGTCAGATAATGGAGGGCAGAGTAAAGAATATTACCGATTTTGGAGTTTTTATAGATCTAGGAGGTATAGATGGCTTACTGCATATTACAGATCTATCGTGGGGAAGGGTAAATCATCCTAGTGAAGTTGTAAAATTGGATGAAACATTATCGATCAAAATAATTGATTACGATAAAGAAAAACAGCGTGTATCCCTAGGTCTAAAACAACTGATGCCACACCCATGGGAGGATGTTGAAGAAAATTATCCTATTGGCTCTAATGTTAAAGGTAAAATTGTGAGCCTAACCAATTATGGTGCATTTGTCGAACTCGAAGCCGGAGTAGAGGGTCTAATTCATGTATCGGAAATGTCTTGGACGCACCATATAAAAAATGCGTCAGAAATATATTCCATTGGTGAAGAAATTAAAGCAGAAGTACTGGCGATTGACACGGATGATCGAAAAATTAGTCTTGGTGTAAAGCAACTTGAACCAGATCCATGGGATGAAATTGAAGAAAAATTTATGGTTGGAAGTCTGCAAAAAGGTAAAGTAATCAATATTACACAATTCGGAGTCTTTGTGGAACTGGAAGAAGGAATTGAAGGATTAATCCATGTTTCTGATCTGTCATGGACAAAAGTAGTTCGCCATCCAAAAGAGATGGTACAGAAGGAAGAAGATGTAGAAGTTCGTATTCTTGAAATTTCCCGCGAAAAAAGACGAATTGCGTTAGGTCTTAAGCAAGTTGCAGATGACCCTTGGGAGGAACTAATGAAGAAATTTGAAACGGGTAAGGAAATTACTGGAGAAATAATTCGTATTTTGGAAAAAGGAATTATTTTGCAGCTTGAAGACGATGTGGAAGGGATTGTTCCTTTCGGAGGCAGGTCTAAAAATAATCGTAAGGAAGTATTGACAAAGTTTAGTACGGGAGATAGTCTTACCGGCCACGTTATGGAAGTCAAACCTAATGACAAGAAGGTAATTATTTTCATTGAAGAATTAGCAGACGAAATAAATACGGGTTCAAAAAAAGATGAGGTTACAGAGTTTCTAAATAAGCAGGATGAACCAGCATCTGAAAAAATAGAGCTGCCTGATCAGCTAACTGAAGGGTCAAACGAAGAAAAAGAACCCAAATAAACACGATTTAATTATATCAAAAAGTCGATGATTTTTTGAAAGAATCAAATTTCATAACTTTTCTATCACGACAGCAATTCGGTGCCCGTGCTGGGGCATTAGGGTTAGCTATTTTCCTTTGGATATTTGTAGTTAGTAATAATGATTATGTCACTATTATGAATGTTCCAATCGAAGTAAGAAACCTCAATGAGCGGAAAAGAGCGTATAAAAAAGAAATACCTCAGTCAGTTCTGGTTCGTTTAAGAGGTAGTGGCCGCGCCATTTTTAAAACATTGTTATTGAAGGATTTTGTCTCTGATTTTAAACTGGTTATTGATCTCGATAGAATATCGGAGGAATATGATTTTTATTTAAATGAATATTACGATAGGTACCCACAAAAAGTATCTATCCCATCCACCTTTGAATTGCAATATGTCGAAGTTGTGTATCCTGATTCCATTCACATCAGTCTTGATGAATATATGGTCAGATATGTTCCTGTACAATCCCAGGTCCTAGTAAACCCGAGTCCAGGATATATAAAGGTAGGAAATCCAATTTTAGACTCCAGTATGGTCAAAATCGCTGGTGCAAAAGAGGCAGTACAGTCGATAAATTTTGTTCAAACAAAGAAAGATACTTTTTCTGATGTAGACTTTCCTATAAATACTCGTATTGCGCTTGAAAGAATAGAAGAAGTTCTCATCGAGTATTCGTTTATTAGTATTAATTATAGTCAGGATATTCAGGCTATCACTGAACGAATCATCAGTGAAGTACCGGTACAAATAACGAACAATATACCAGGTTTAGTTATAAGGAGAAATCCGAGTACTGTTTCACTGACGATTGTAGGAGGTGTAGATTATATTGCTGGGGTACAACCTCCAGATATTAATGTTTTTATAAATTTTACTTCTGAATGGTCTCCAAAAAAGCAATTCTATGAACCAAAGGTGATAGTCCCCGCGGGAATAATAAGCTGGCGAGATTTAACACCACGTAATATAGAGTTAGCGGTTGCTAAGGAACCGGATTGATAATACTTGGTATTGAGTCGTCCTGCGATGAGACGGCTGCCGCAATATGTAAGAATGGCAATATCCTATCCAGTATTGTTAGTTCACAACAAATACATAAAAATTTTGGTGGTGTTGTCCCTGAAGTCGCGTCCCGAGAACATGAACGTTTGTTAAACTACAGTGTAGAAAAGGCGCTAGATGAAGCAGAAATTGCCTTAAGCGATCTTGATGGTGTAGGTGTAACCCAGGGGCCAGGACTTGCCGGAGCACTAATTACAGGCGTTTGTTTTGCAAAGGGTCTTTCTCAGAGTTTAAATATTCCTATTCTTGGAATAAATCACTTGGAAGCACATATTTATGCGAACTTCTTGGCTGACCCTACGTTAGTATACCCTCTTGTCTGTTTATTGGTTTCTGGAGGACATACACAATTATGGTTAGTTAAAGAAATGGCGGATTATGAATTATTAGGGGAGAGCAGAGATGATGCGGCTGGTGAAGCTTTTGATAAAGGTGGAAGAATTCTTGGGTTGGATTATCCTGGGGGACCTGCGATAGAAAAAATGGCTCACAATGGTGATTGTAAAGCCATTGATTTCCCGAGGGCATTTTATAAGGATGAATCTCTGGAATTCAGTTTTAGTGGCTTGAAGACCTCTTTGCTTTATTTCATGGAAAAGAAAGATAAATCTGTAGTACTCGCGGATGTAGCTGCTAGTTATCAAAAAGCAATATTAGATGTGCTGGTGTACAAGTTGGCAACGGCTGTAAAAAGGAAAAATGTAAGAACTTGTGTTATTGCTGGTGGCGTTGCGGCGAATAATGAATTACGAAATATGGTTAAAAAAACAATAGGTGATGAGATAAGTGTATTATATCCGGAACCTGCTCTATGTACGGATAATGCGGCCATGGTTGCTTACCTGAGTCAATTATACATGGAAAAGGGATTTACTAGTCCTATTGACTTTGATGTCTTCCCAAATTTAAAAGTAGTTTAATTATGGACGTTTCTTTGTTGAAACCAGCAGATGCCTGGTTTTGGGTATTTTCAATTAGTGTATTGGTTGCAATACTGGTAACATACTTATCAATCAGAAATCATCCTGAATTAAGATGGCTGCTTATTCTTCGTGGTACTACATTAATCATAGCATTGTTTTTATTGTTACAGCCTAGATTTACATGGACTGAAACTAAGACAACAGAATTGGACTGGAATTTTTATGTCGATAATTCAGTTAGTATTGGTTATCACCCAGCATTGTCTTTACAAACCATCAAATCTGAACTTTCACAATTAATATTTAATCTAAATAAACAAGATGTAGCGCCATATTTATATTCATTTTCGGAGAGTGTTTCAGCGCTTGAAAATGTTCAATCATGGGAAGGAAAAGGTTCATCGACCGATTTAGGGTCGGTTATCAGTCATATTGTATCAAATCAGGAAAAACTCGCTGGTGCTACTATAATTACCGATGGTCAGATTAATCATGGTTTGGATCCAGCCCGATTGATCCTAAAAGTAGAAGTACCTGTATATACTTTAGGGATCGGTGAAACCACTCCTCTCGTTGATCTCAGTATACAGTCTATTGATGCGCCTACTGTTGCAATAAAAGGCGAGGACGTAAAGATAAATGTAACTATAAATTCAACTGGCGATGCACAGGATAAAGTAAATGTAATCTTATATAGAGGTAGAAAGATGTTAGGTTCCAAATATCTTCAAATAGAAGGTTATGGATCCCGTACGCAAGCACGTTTCATGTTCACTCCATCGAATTTAGGTGAAAATGAATACAGGGTTAAGGTCTCTACTGTATCACAGGAAATAAATATCGATAATAATCAGCAGAAATTTTTTATTACCGTATTAAAGGATCGTTATAAGGTCGCTCTAATTACAGGATCCCCGAGTTTTAATACAAGTATTATCAAGAGATATATTCGTAATTACCCTCGTGTAGAGTTGGATCATTTTGTGAGGCGGAAAAATGGATATTTACCAGCAATGAAATCTTTTTGGTTTAAGCCCTATCAATTGATCATTTTTGATAATTATCCAATCAAGGGATTGTCATCAAAAACCCAGCGAATTTTTTCCAAAAAAATTGGTGCTGAGAAATCATCACTTTTATGGTTATTAGGTAGTAATGTAACAGAAGAGTCTGCCCGTTCAATAATTCCTTTTTTTCATTTACGTATGAAGGATCAGATTCAAGCCTCTGAAAAAACATTATGGTACATGACTACAGAGGCGCTAAGTCGCAGTATTTTTCAAGGATTGGAAGTAAACGATGGCCTTGATTTCTGGGAAAAATTCCCACCAATACTGTCGTCGTATAATTTTGAAAGTACTAATGATGAAATTGAGGCAATTGCATATAATCAAGGATCTGATATTGTTCCGCTGATGTTCTTGGGTGAAAAACAAGGTATTCGCAGCACTGTTTGGACCTCTCTTGACTTTGCTACCATTCATCACAAATTATCCGGCACAGATTATTCAAAAATTTTCCCCGAACTATGGACCAGGTTATTTTCCTGGCTGTTAAAAACAGGTGGCGATAAAAATCTTTATTTCAGGCTAAATAAAGAATCCTACCAGCAAGGAGAAGAAATATTAATTACTGGTACAAGCGTTGGTAATAAAAGGGGATCAAAAGATCAAGCATTCATAACCATCAAAACTGATAGTCTTGAAATCAATTCAGCAGAATTAAGATTCAATCCGAAATCCAGACGCTGGGAGGGAAATATCTGGGCACCAAAACCAGGGAAATATTCATACGAAATATCTATGCAGGATGGTAATGCACAGCCAGTGAAACAAAATGGGCGATTTATCGTAGAAGAAAGTCAGATAGAATTAAATGAGGTAGCGTTGAATTCCCCATTATTAGAGAATTTATCAATGAAAACGAATGGTGCATATTACCCTTGGGCATCCCGGGCGGAATTATTTAATAAAGTTTTACCACGAGATCGCCAAGAAAAAATCAAAAGATCAACTAGATTCAATGAAGAGACCTGGATACTGGTTATCTTGATTGTATTATTGACAATTGAGTGGATCATCAGGAAAAGAATCGGGTTACCGTAAATAAATAGTGCAACTTTCCGACGGAAAATATTAGTTTTAAGTAAGGAGTCCCATTCGTCATGAAACGTATCACCATTATTGGCACCGGCTACGTGGGTTTAGTAAGTGGTGCTGGAATATCTGATTTTGGCCATCGGGTTCGCTGTACAGATATAGATAAGCAAAAGATTGATCTGCTAAATGATGGCAGTATACCAATATATGAACCCGGGCTAAAAATGCTTGTTGCCCGAAATGTTAATGCTAAAAGATTAACTTTTACTGTTGATGTAGAGGAGGCAATTAAATGGGCCGAAGTTATTTTTATCGCAGTGGGTACTCCACAAGGTGAAAATGGCGAAGCAGATATTTCAGCAGTAAAAGCAGTTGCAGAGCAGATTGGAAAAAATCTTAATAATTACAAAGTAATTAGTACTAAAAGTACAGTTCCAATCGGAACGGGGAAAATGATTCAAAAAATAATCGATGAGGATAATCTTGATAAAATTAAATATGATTATTGCTCTAACCCGGAATTTCTAAGGGAAGGTGCTGCAGTTAGAGACTTTTTGCACCCCGATCGTGTTGTATTAGGATCAACTAGTGGTAAAGCTTTTGAATATTTAAAAGATGTTTACCGGCCACTTTATATTAATGAGACTCCAATGGTACACACAACGGTTGAGACTGCTGAGATGATTAAATATGCTGCGAATGCTTTTCTGGCAATAAAAATAAGTTATATCAATGAGGTGGCAAACCTCTGTGATGAAATTGGTGCTGATGTGCATGTTGTTGCGAAAACACTTGGTACGGATGGACGCATCAGTCCAAAATTTTTACATCCGGGCCCAGGGTTTGGTGGTTCTTGTTTTCCTAAAGATACAAAAGCACTCGTTGAAATCGCAAAGAATTACAAAATAGATATGGCGGTGGTAACTGCTGCAATCGAAGCAAATAATTTCCAGCGCAAACGGATGCTTAACAAATTAAATGAACTATTGGATAACAATCTTAAGGGCAAAGTAATTGCAATACTGGGTTTGGCTTTTAAACAGGAAACAGATGATGTTCGTGAATCACCAGCAATTGACATTATATCCGGTATTCATGATGAAGGCGGTATAATTAAAGCCTATGACCCGATTGCAAATGATTCCATGAAGGAAATTTTTCCAGCACTTGATTTCAAATCCAATTGGCATAAGGCGGTGGAAGGCAGCGATGCGGCAGTAATTATGACTGAATGGAATGAATTCAGGGGTATGGATTTAGAAAAATTGAAAATTTTGATGTCCCAACCAGTAGTACTTGATACGAGAAATATATTAAATATAACCGAATTAAAGCGTCTAGAGTTCAAGTATGATAATGTAGGTCGCAGGGTAGCGTAAGTGATTGTGGAAAAAACACCTCTTGAAGGTTTATTACTTATTAAACCGAATGTTCACGAAGATAATCGTGGTTATTTCTACGAAAATTATAGGGATGAATTATTTGAAGAAAATGGATTACCTACTAATTTCCGTCAGGATAACCAGACAAAATCCGTTAAGGGTACTTTAAGAGGACTTCATTATCAACTGAAATATCCGCAAGGGAAATTGGTACGAGTAAGTCTCGGAATAGTTTATGATGTGGCTGTAGACATAAGAAAAACTTCGCCAACTTTTAGTCAATATTTTGGTATGAATCTTACGGATAAGGATCATATGCAAATGTACATTCCACCTGGATTTGCTCATGGCTTTTGCGTGCTATCTGATCAGGCTATTTTTCAATATAAATGTACTGAGATTTATCATTCGGAGGATGAGTTTGGTATCCGTTGGGACGATCCGCAGATTAATATTAATTGGTCAATATCAGATCCGGTTATTTCTGATCGTGATTTGGAATTGCCATTTCTTGCTGAACAAAAAAATTTACCCGTATTTGAGGGGTAAATGAATAATACTATTCTTATAACCGGCGGATGCGGGTTTATCGGTTCAAATTTCATTCAATACATCCTGGCTAATACTAAATATCGAACTGTCATTAATTTGGATAAACTTACCTATGCAGGCAACACCAATAATCTGCTTGATATTCAAAAGGATGAAAGATACATATTTATCCAAGGTGATATTTGCGATCATAATTGTGTGCGTAACATATTTAAAGAATATCTCCCAAGTGTGGTGGTCCATTTTGCAGCGGAGAGCCATGTTGATCGATCCATTGATGGTCCACAACAATTCATTCAAACCAATATTATTGGTACCTCTGTATTGCTACAGGAATCGCTGGATTACCATATTCATTTAAATGAAGCATTCCAGTCAAAATTCAAGTTTCACCATATCTCAACCGATGAAGTATTTGGCAGTCTTGGTGAAGGTGGTTACTTCAGCGAATCAACGGCTTATGATCCCAGTTCGCCCTATTCCGCATCGAAAGCTTCTTCAGATCATCTGGTTCGGGCCTGGCATAGAACTTTCGGACTACCGGTTACAATATCGAATTGTTCCAATAATTACGGGCCATATCAATTCCCGGAAAAACTCATTCCATTAATGATTTTAAATTGTCTTGCTGAAAAGCCATTACCGGTTTATGGAACCGGTAAGAATGTGCGCGATTGGTTATATGTTCAGGATCACTGTGATGCTATTAATATGGTTCTTCAAAAAGGCACCATTGGTGAGACTTATAATGTGGGTGGAAATAATGAAATACAAAATATTCAGATTGTAAAGGATATATGTACAATTTTAGATGAAGTCAAACCTGCAGAATCCGGGGAATCTTATCATCAATTGATAACTTTTGTTAAAGATCGCCCGGGACATGATTTT
>CAJXWT010000023.1 GCA_913062595.1 uncultured Fidelibacterota bacterium | reverse complement strand
TACTTCAAATGGTGTCACGATAGATACAGCGGCACCAATTTCCGGTAGTGTAACGGACAGTACTTCAACAGACATGGATTGGACGGGGAGTACATCATCGCTCACTTCCACTTGGACAGGATTCAGTGATGCCTTAAGCGGTATTCAAAAGTATGAATACGCTATCGGAACAACATCGGGTGGTACAGATGTAGTAACCTGGGCGAATAATTCTACGACAACTTCTGTAACAAAGACCGGATTAACGCTTACCAATGGAACGACCTATTATATAAGTGTTAAGGCCACTGATAATGTAGGTAATGTATCAAATATAGCTACTGCAGATGGTATAACTGTAGACACAGATAATCCTGTACTAACGACACCAATTGAAGGATCGTTAGCAACCGATATAGATTATCAAAATAGTGGTTCTGAACTTATTATTTCCTGGTCGGGTTCAGACCCTGCATCAGGTATAGCTTTCTATGAATATGCTCTGGGAACCACATCTGGCGCTAGTGATGCCGTTGACTGGACGTCTGCTGGCACAACGACAGCAGATACACTTTACTTTACCGTTTTTAGTTTGACGGAAGGGGCAACATACTATTTAAGTGTCAGAGCCACTGATAATGTTGGAAACCTATCATCTGCTTCTACTGGCGACGGTATTTATATTGATCTTACCAATCCGGTCGCTGGTAGTGCCATTGATGGCACCAGCGCTGATTTGAGTTATACCGGAGCGGACAGTACCTTGACCGTTACCTGGTCAGATTTCAGCGATGCCCATAGCGGTATTACCTCATACAAGGCAGCTATTGAAGATGCAGCAGGCAATAGTGTGGTAGCCTGGACTGATGTAGGCAACGTCAGTACCTGGACAGCTACCGGTCTTTCCTTAAGCAATGCGACAACCTATGAGGGTGTAATTCGGGCTGTTGATGCAGCAGGGAACCTATCCAGTGATGTACCTACCAATGGTATTACGGTAGATATAGATGGTCCTATAATTGGTTTCGTAGTAGACAGTGATACTGGAGATATAGATTGGTCTAATGTTACCACAGCACTTTCGTTGTCCTGGGATGATTTTAGCGATACACTGAGTGGGCTCAGTTACTATGAATATGCTGTAGGTACAACGGCCGGTGGAGCGGGGACCGTATCCTGGACATCGGCAACAAATTTGGATAGTATGGCCGTTGAGAGTAGCCTTTCATTAACCAATACGACCACTTATTATGCATCTGTACGCGCAGTGGACAGTGTAGCTAATGTTTCCAGCATTGCTACCAGTGACGGGTTTACCATTGATACCGATCTACCTCAAATTGTTTATGTTAATGAAGGATCCGCAGCCGCGGACCTGGACATCCAGAATCTGGATACCGTATTATCCACTGGCTGGCAGGGCACGGATACCAGCCCAGGATCAGGCATTCAATATTATGAAGTTGCGCTGGGAACAGCAGCTGGTGATTCCAATATCATTGACTGGTATCTTACAACTGACACACTTCTAACTGCAGACAGTCTGGCGTTAACAGATGGAGAGACTTATTTTGTATCAGTACGGGTAACGGATGTTGCCGGCAACCGTTCTGCTGTGTTTTCCGGTGATGGTATCCTGATTGATGTAACACCGCCGCTGCTCGGTAGTGTTAATGATGGTTCTGGCGATGATATTGAATATACATCCTCGACAACTACATTATCTGCGAACTGGTATGGATTCAGCGATACAGTGAGCAGTATTGTGTATTACGAAGTGGCCCTGGGAGACACAACAGCGAATAATATTGTGGCCTGGACCAATATAGGTACAGCCACAGCGATCTCTTTTGAAAATCTTTCTCTAACAGACGCTACAACATATTATTTTAATGTACGGGCAACGGATCTGGCTGGGAATGTTTCTCCAATAGTTACCAGTGATGGAATTACGATCGATATTGGTCCGCCAGTTGTCGGAGCAGTAGATGATGGCTTGGATGGTGATGACCAGGATTATCAGGGTCCATCGGACACACTCGCTATTTACTGGACGGGTGATGATACTAGGGAGATTGCCTATTATCAGTATTCTGTAGGCTCAACCCCGGGAGATACTAATGTGACACCGTGGACCGATAACGGTACCGCTACCGCGGTGGTCATCACTGATTTCGTACTTACCCACGAAACTGTCTATTATGCCAACGTCCGCGCCTATGATATGGCCGGGAATATGTCTTCGGTACAATCCAGTGATGGTATTACCGCCGACCTATCAGCACCAACGGTGGGTTGGGTTAATGATGGTCTTAGCGATGATGAGACATTTACAGCTTCCACTACGACACTGGTAGCCAACTGGGACAGCTTTGCCGATACGACCAGCGGTATCCAGTATTATGAATATGCAGTGGGTACAACAGCAGGAGCGAGTGATGTAAGCGGCGCTTGGGTATCTGTAGGAACAAACACATCGTTTTCCGCTACTTTTACCCTGGATGAGACGATCACCTATTATATCTCTATTCGAGCCACAGATAATGTGAACAATGTGTCCGCAGTGGTTACCAGCAATGGTATTATTACTGATTTCACCGGGCCGCAGGGTACCTGGGTCATTGATGGAGATTCCAGTGATATTGATTGGCAGAATTTCACTGACACTTACAGCGGGTACTGGCTGCACTTTATTGAGGAAGGTTCGGGCTTCAAGACCCATGAATACGCACTCTATAATAACGATAATTCCCAGTATGAAACCTCCTGGACAGCTACGCTGGATACGTTCTGTGTTATTAGCGGGCTTGCACTCGTAGAGAACCAAACCTATAGCCTGCATGTTCGTGGTATTGACAGTGTGGATAATATCGGTGCTGTGCTCATGAGTGATGGTGTACTGGTTGATCTATCCGCGCCAGCAGTTCCGCTTAATCTGGTCGGCTGGTTCAGTACCGAGCGGATCTACTTGGAATGGTCTCAAAACACAGAACTTGACCTCGATCATTATTCCATTTACGGCGGTACAGATATGAATCCGACTACATTGCTGTCTACCACAGCTGATTTCACAGCAGAAGCCTTTGCGTCAGGATTTGAAGATGGTACTACCTATTACCTGCGCATTAGTGCCACGGATATTCCCGGGAATGAGAGTGCGTTCACCGCAGAAGTAATGGGCATACCGCAACAGGCTGCTATTACCCGGATAAGTCCCGATCCAGCAAACTTCCTTAACGCTGAAGATACCCAGCTGTCAATTCATTTCTCACAGCCGCTATTAGATATTGGTGCCGCTTCTGCGGTGACCATTGCCTATGAAGATATGGATCTTACCAGCAGTTATTCTGCGGCTGATACAGCTATTATAATTCAGTTTAATGTACCATATGCATCTTTAGATAGTATTATACTTACAATAAATAATATTCTTGATTGGTCAGATACTGGTGCTGATGACAAGGAAATACAACTTACTACCTACATGCTGGCGGATTATGACAAGAATTTCCAGATCAATGCCGCTGATTTAGCCGCTTATCTCACCGGCTGGCAAAATGATGATTACAGTTATGAACTTGGTCCTGTAACGGGGACAGTTCCCCATTTTATTCCCACACCGAACAATGTCTATGATCTTGATGATGTAATGACCTTTGTGCAAATGTGGTACTGGTATCACCAGACATTTTCCTTTACTATGACTACGCTAGCAGATATAGGCGGATTATTACCAATTGAACAGCAGGATCGTTCGTTAGTAGTTACCCTACCGGATGGTGCTATTGCTGGGCAGGTATTTATCCAATATCCACCAGCCAGCAAGAATTTGACTACCGCTGCTGATGCAACTAATGAAAATCGGATTTACTTGAGCAGAAATGATGACACTAAAGGAGAAATGTTAGTAGAATGGGCTGATCTGTCTCAGGATGGTATGCAAACCGTATCGTTTGATGCGCAGTCGCTAGATCGGAATGATGCCAATATAACTATTGGCTATACAATTTATGGCTCCGATCAGGAAATAATAAGCCGTGGCATGCAGAACATAAAATTGGTAGCTATCCCTGAAGATTATGCCTTGCACCATAATTATCCCAATCCGTTTAACCCAGTAACAACCATGCTCTATGATTTACCCGAAACGGGCCATACACGTTTAATTATCTATGATCTACTGGGTAGAGAAGTACATGTACTTATAGATAAGGTCATGGATCCAGGATATTACAGTACACAGTGGAATGGACGAAATCAACAGGGGCAAACGGTGGGTGCCGGTGTATATTTTTACCAGATCCAGTCAAACGGGTTTATCCAGACCCGCAAGATGCTATTGTTGAAATAACTATATCCTTTTAGTTTCAGGATATGAAAAATCTTATTATGGTCATAATGGTTAGTCATTTCTTCACTTCCTGCAGCACAACGATGAATCAAGCAGTGTATGATAAACAATTGAAAACTAAAATGCTGGTCGGCTTGAGCAACAGGGGCGGACTACAGCAAGATCCCTTCTCAGTGTGGTTTACTAAGGAATACGGTGCTTATGCATTAAATAAGGAAGCAGTACAGGTGATAAAAAACGATAGTGAAAATCTGTCTATTAAGCTGTTCATGGGCACCTGGTGCAAGGACAGTAGACGGGAAGTACCGCGTATTTACCGGATCTTGGACGCGGCAGATTTCGATGAGTCCCGCTTGACCTTGATCAATGTGGATCGGGAAAAGAACAGTCCCGGCGGGGAAGAAGCAGGGCTGAATATTCACCATGTCCCAACATTAATTCTTTACAAGAATAGCAGTGAAATCGGGCGGGTGATCGAGTCGCCTATACGATCGTTGGAAGAAGATATGGCCGCGATCTTAAATGGTGAAAGGTACACACCAAATTATAGTGATTTTGGTGCGAATTAATCATCAGAAATCTCGATCCGGATCCCTAGTTCATTCTCGATAACTGCTGCCAATTCAACTTCCGCCGAAAGCACCATGCCATCCGCGTCAATGAGTTCCGTGATTTTTGGTGCCAGGTCACTTTGCAGTGTTTGCTGGTCGTAGTGGTTCTTAAGCTCTTTGCATACTGCGATCAGATGGTTTTTTCGCCCATAATTATCCAGAGGAAGAATAGTCTGGTAGGCAGCTTGCAGGATTTCTTGGGCCCGGTCTGGTGTATGATCTGGGAATAATTCGGTCAGGGTATCGGCCCAAACCTCTTTTTCTTCCCAGTCAATCTGATTATCAGCGACCTGCATGCAGGATATTAAGTGGGTTACCAGTTCCAGGGGGGTGAGATTATTTACTGACATGAGTCTGTTTCCTTTTCATTTGTCCACTCGCTCGTGGCTATAGTTTTCAGACCTAAGGCATGGATCTCATTCTTGATCATGCCATCTAAGGCTTGATAAACGAGTTTGTGTCGATCTAATAACGATAATCCCTCAAAGGCATTGGATACAATTTTTATCTGGAAATGTGCGCCGCCATCATAATGTTGATGCCGCACATGTTTGCCCGTATCATCTAGTATGGTCAGGTGATCGATCGCCATGGTTTTTTTCAGGCGGGATTTTATTTCATGCGCTAGATTCATTTAATTTAATATTGATTTAATTCGCTATGTAAATTATACAGCAATGGAAACCCCAAATCAAATACAACTTACCAAAGAAGATAAAGCCCGTTATCGAAAAGAGATCGAGCAAGTCGATCTTGAAATTGAACAGGAAGTGATGAAACGTATACCGGATAAGCTGGAGATGCTGATGGGCTCATCGCACCTGGATAATGCTCAGCTGCAACTGGTTCAGGATGTGGCAAAATTATACCAGTTCCTTTCCATCTACCCTGTGCAGAGTATTGAATTGCGGCAAAAGATCCTCTTTGCGTTGCAGTATTTTATTGATCCGGATGATGACATACCAGATAGTATACCAAAACTAGGTTTCCTGGATGATGCGGCAGTGGTGCGCTGGATCGTAGATGATATTATCGACGATAATATAGAAATAATACAGGCGTAATACCGGATGTAAGGCAGGCAATTCTGGTGGTCAGAATTGCTGTTATGGTGCTTTGCTGGCGGTGCCGTTCGGACAGGTGATCCCTTGTGCCAGATCTTCTTCAGAGAACTGAAACTGGCATTTAAAACACCACCAGGGTTTGCCATAATAGGCAGGATCATCTTCATTGAGTTGCCAGGGAATAGTTGAATCGACAGGACAATTTCGTTCATTGCCGGGTTCAGGCCATTTGTAATCCGGTTTGAATTTAAGCGCTGGATCAGGCGTACGATGATCTTCCACACTGCAAATTTACTGAGATAATCTGGTGCGATAACAGCCTAATTTGGCGGTTTATATCGATAGCCAGATCAATTCCAGGAAGATTATGATAAAGGCTATGCCTACATAGCTCACGACTTTGGCCTGAGTCCGCGCTGCCCTTAGATAACTATACTGGTTTTGGTAATATAGAAATACCTGTTTCACAGCGCCCGGCGGAACATAGATGCGCTTCACAGCATCGGAAAACATGACATGATTCCTGATCCGCTCAGTCTCTTCAGGCGGTAGATAACTAACCTCATGAAAACCGGGTAAAACTGGGATTGGATTCACAATCGGGGTTTCGCCAATAAAAATACCATCTAAAAACAAGGGTACACCCATACTATCTGCTTTGATGTCCAGGAAACCGGTATAGATGCCCAGGTCAGGTCCTATTGCATCGATATCCTGCGCAATAGCAAAAGAATATGATAAAATAATGGCACATAATTTTGCGATGCGCATGGTCCAAATTATCCTGTGTTCGTCCGTGATTCAACAAGTTAATTGGTTGGAATTCCCACCAGTAGATTAGAATTTTCGGTCGGATTTTGCTGGTATTAACTTGAAATATAGACATTTCGTCACCTTATCCCTGGGCATTTGCCTCTTCTCCTGTGCGTATTTCAATACGTTTTATAACGCTAAGCAGTACTTCAAGAAAGCGGAGAAAATACGAATGGAAAAAGCAGGTGAATCGATTCCTGTATCTGCCATTGATGCTTATTCCAAGGTCATCGATAAATCCAGGCGGGTGCTGGAAGAATATCCTGATACCAGATACCGGAAAAATGCACTATTATTGATCGGGAAAGCGCATTTTTATCGACAGGAATACCGTTTAGCAGAAGCGACGTTTCAGCAGTTTGCGGATGAGTTCGGTGAAACCTATCCATTTGAAAGAGGATACTGGCAGGCTATGGTAAAGTGGAGGCAGGGTAAATCTCAGGCAGCTTTGAATGCACTAACAAGTATCCTGGATGAACCGCTGAGTGATGACCAAAAAGCGCAGGTGCACTTATCCATCGCTGAAATACAATTGGAACTAAATGAGGATAAGTTAGCCTTGGAAAACCTGCTCAAGGGAGCAGAACTCACCAGCGACGCGGACCAACGTGGTCAGATCTATTACCGTATTTCCGTACTGGCTTTTGATAAACAGGATTATGAAATGGCACTAAGCGCAAATAAAAATGTGATCCGCTATGCCTTGTCAAAAAAACGGATTGAAGAAGCCAATCTACAAATTGTACGTATCCACCGTTTATTGGGTGATTGGGATGTGGTCATGTCGGAAATAAAATCAATACTGGTCGATGATCGCTTCACCAGGATTCATGGCAACCTGGAGCTCGAATTGGTCCGCTTGTATCAGATGCAGGGCAAAGATGACATGGCCAAGAACCGCTTAGAATCAATTATTAAGGATTATGCCCGTTCGGAAAATTCCGCAGAAGCATATTATATGCTTGGAGAAATTGCCATCAATGAAGATTGGGATTTGGACGAGGCGGAAAAACAATTTAGCCAGGTCACCAGGGAATACCGAAAATCTCAATACATGCCTACAGCAAACCTCCGGGTAAAGCAAATCAAGTCCTACAAGGATTCACAGACCTCCATAACCACCCTTCTGGAAACATTCGTGAATACAGAGACTGATTCTGTTAAAAGCGATTCAAGCGCCGCAAATGAGGTCCAAACAGCCGATTTATCACCCAATTATGAATCGCTCGCTAATCATTATTACAATATGGGCGAACTGGAAGCCTTTCACTTTAATCGTCCCACAGAAGCTATTATTCATTTTATGGAGATTATAGATAGTTTACCAACCACCGGACAGTACGTAAAATCATTGTTCACCGCTGCCTATCTAGCTGCGCAACAGGGTGATACCACAATGGCAATTGCATTGCGTGATACACTATTGGATAAATTTCCCCGATCTGAATTTGCTGATTATATGCGAAAGCGTTACGGTATGGAAGATCTGGACGGTTCATCAAATCAATTATTTCGGCAGGGTGAATTGGGGTGGCAAACTGATCCGGGCGGTTCACTGGACATTTTCAAACAAATCCTGCACCAGGATGAGGATAGTGATGTAGCTGCTCGTTCCGCGATGTTCCTAGCGGTGATGTACGATCGTCATTTTGCCCAGGCGGACAGTGCCATATATTATTATGACTGGTTGCAAAGTCATAGGCCCGAAAGTGACCAGGCACTGGCCACAATAAATCGTTATGAGGAATTGCAAAAAACGATATCCATATTAAACCAGGTGGACACAATGGAGGTAAAAGATAGTGGTACTGAAATCATTGCTGAGACTGAGGAAATAGTGGAAATGGATAACCAGGAAGCAGTAGAGGACACTACTATTGAAAATTGAAATTGCAACCGTCCTGGAAAATAAGTTGATCGCCAGCAATATCTGGAAAATGAAAATGACAGCGCCTGGGATTGCCGAACAGTACAAGGGTGCGGGTCAATTTATCCAGATTTTGGTACAATCATCGTGGGACAACCCCCTGCGCCGACCCATGAGTATCGCTGCAGTAGATGGTGATCAAATAGTGATTATTTACAAGGTATTCGGTAGAATGACCCAGGTAATTACTGAGCAGGAAGCTGGTGAAGAACTGGATATCCTGGGTCCGCTCGGGAACACATTCAGATGGGGAGATGATGAATTCACGCCGGTTCTTGTGGGCGGTGGTGTTGGTCTGGCGCCAATACTGAACATGTATGGGGAATGTACAGCAGCAGGTCAGAATGCAGTCCTGGTCATCGGTGCCCGTACTGGTGCAGAGCATTTCATTGACCATGAACCACAAAATAACGTTTTCCTGGCGACGGATGACGGGACGGCAGGTATTACAGGAACGGTCATTCCAGCCATTGCAATAAGCCTGAAAAATACTGGTAAGCCGGAAATACTTGCCTGCGGACCAGAACCGATGCTAAAAGCGGTGCAGGAGTTTGCCGCTGCCCATGAAATACCAGCCCAACTCAGCGTAGAAAGCTACATGGGTTGCGGTATAGGTATCTGCCAGGGCTGCGTTGTGGAAAGGGTTAACGGAAATGTTAGTGAGCACAGTTATCACGAGAAATATTCATTAGTATGTATTGATGGTCCAGTATATAAATCAGAGGAGGTAATCATTGGCTGATTTAGGGACCAAGATAGGTATAGTAGATTTTGAAAATCCCATATTTGTGGCATCGGGTACGTATGGTTATGGTACGGAAGTATCTGAACTGGCGGATATTAACGATCTAGGTGCGATTGTAACAAAATCCATCACCCGCTATCCACGGGAAGGAAATCCACCCCCACGGATTGTTGAAACTCCGTCCGGTATGCTGAACTCGATCGGACTGGCAAATATTGGTGTGGAGGCATACATCGAAACAATGATCCCCTTATATGAAGAACTAAAAACTCCTATCATCATGAATATTGCGGGGAGTACGGAGGCTGAATATTGTGAAATATTAGAAATGACGGAATCCGCATCCTCAAATATTGCTGGATATGAAATAAATATATCTTGTCCTAATGTAAAGGCAGGCGGGATGGAATTTGGTGTGGATTGTGATCTGACGGAGCAGCTTACATCGCGACTACGAAAACTCACAGAGCGCCTATTGATCATGAAATTAAGTCCCAATGTTACGGATATCGCTGCTATCGGTATTGCTGCGGAAAGGGGTGGAGCCGATGCGCTTTCAGCAATAAATACGTTGGTGGGCATGAGTATTGATACGACCAATAAGGAAAGTAATATTCATTTTGGTTTCGGTGGTTTATCCGGTCCAGCTATTAAACCGGTCGGATTGGCTTGTGTACACAAGGTATATCAAGCGGTAGATATTCCGTTGATTGGTATTGGCGGTATCACTTGCGCGAACGATGTGCTTGAATATGTATTGGCTGGTGCAGCCGCTGTACAGGTTGGCACAGCGAATTACCGGGATCCGGATGTAGGAAACAGCATTATTATAGAACTGGATACATTACTTGATAAAAATAATATGGGTTCTATTCTTAACCTTATTGGAAAAGTGCAGTTGGGCTCATGAGCAGGTACTTGCTTTTGGCTGTGTGTATATTATTTGCTGATTGTACGAATTCGCCGCGCTATGGCAATGCTAGTGGCCCGAGGAAAAAATCAAATCCAAGGAGTCTTAAGACAGCAAAACGTGTGCCCAAGGTAATTACTGGAGTCAGCTCATTCTATGGTAATGATTTTCATGGAAAACTTACAGCAAATGGTGAAGTGTTTGATATGTACGGTCTTACGGCTGCACATAAAACATTGCCTCTTAATACAATCGTGCGTGTGACCAATCTCGCTAATAATAAATCCCTAATCTTACGTATCAATGATCGGGGGCCTTACGTCAAGGGTAGGATATTGGATTGTTCCTATGGCGCGGCCAAGAAACTTGACTTTCTTTCGCAGGGCACAACAAAAGTCAGGATTGAGATCATAGAGGTCGGTGATGACAAATATATGAAACATAAATCCTGATCCTGAAATACTAGATTTGTCCTCGGCCAATCATTATTGTTATAAGGTCTAATTGGGTGTATTTTTATGTCGATATTTTATTCTTTTCATGAATCAGCTTTCAACTAATCGTACACTGATCAACGTCATTGGTATACCCGCTATTCTTTACTTGCTTTGGCAGGGAGGACCGGCATTTGCCTCGTTTATTTTTCTCGTGATGATGATCGGACTTGATGAATTTTATCGCATGAATACCACTGGACGTCAAACCCCGGTAAAGCTAACTGGCTACATATTCACTGGGCTTATGGCGGCCTATTATTTCTGGCTTCCGGCCATCACGTTATTGCAGGGATTATCACTTTTGACCTGTTTCATCGTTATTACTTTATTTATAGAAATGGGTCGGGATAAACTAAATCCGACCAGAAATATGGGGATCACAATTTTGGGTATAATGTACGTTCCTGTCTTGTTGGGTTCGGTAATTGCCTTACGAAATCTGGATACGGTTTACAGTACGTATTTTACAGTTAGCATGGTTGTCGCAATATGGAGTTGTGATTCGGTAGCATTTATTTTTGGTATGAAATGGGGTCAAAAAAAGATTTTTCCACGGGTTAGCCCCAATAAATCTTGGGTTGGTTCCCTTGCGGGACTCGTATCTACCTTCGTAGTTTACTATGGCCTGCATGTGCAGGGCATATTGCCGGATCTAACACTATTAGATGTGGCTGTCTTCAGCATAATTACCGGATTTTTTGGCCAGGCCGGTGACTTTGCAGAATCATTGCTTAAACGGGATGCCGGAGTGAAGGATTCCGGAAAATTATTGTTGGGGCATGGCGGCGTCCTTGATCGATTCGATTCGATCATATTTGCCAGCCCCCTGACCTACGCCTATCTTTCTATAATCTATTACCCAAGATTGTTCTAACAATGACGTTACAATCGATCTTAGCAACTGATTGCGGCAGTACTACGACCAAAGCGATTTTGATCGAACTGGTAAACGGTGAATATCGATTACGCTTCCGCGGGGAAGCGCCTACTACAGTTGAAGCCCCATTTGAGGATGTTACCAGAGGCGTATTGAATGCTGTGATGGAAGTGGAAGAGCTTTCCAATCGTACGCTTCTTGATGGTGATCAGATCATCACTCCCCAACAGGGCGATAAAGGTGTGGATATTTATGTTTCGACCAGTTCAGCCGGTGGCGGATTGCAGATGATGGTTGCCGGTGTTGTCAAATCAATGAGCGGAGAAAGCGCTGAACGGGCAGCGCTTGGTGCCGGATCGATTGTTATGGATGTACTGGCCTCCAATGATGGACGCAAACCTCACGAAAAAATTACACGAATACGTCAACTTCGTCCGGACATGATATTGCTTTCTGGTGGTATTGACGGAGGTACGGTAAAACATGTCGTTGAACTGGCGGAAATACTAAAAGCTGCCAATCCTCAACCACGGTTAGGAAGTGATTATAAATTACCCGTTATTTATGCTGGGAATAATAAAGCCAGCGACGAGATAAATAAAACACTCGGTAAGCAGATGGATCTCACACTTGTAGAAAATATTCGTCCAGTTCTAGAAAGGGAGAATCTCAATCCCAGTCGTGATAAGATCCACGATCTGTTTATGGACCACGTCATGCAACAGGCTCCCGGGTACAAGAAATTAATGACCTGGACCGATGCGCCTATTATGCCTACACCGGGTGCAGTAGGATCATTGATTGAAATGATCGCCGCAAAGGAAGATATTACTGTTGTAGGCGTGGATATTGGCGGTGCAACTACCGATATCTTCTCCGTATTTCAAGGTCAATTCAACCGGACAGTTAGTGCGAATCTGGGCATGAGCTATTCTATTTGCAATGTACTCGCAGAAGCTACCCTGGAAAATGTGTTACGCTGGGTGCCTTTTGAAATCGATGAAAAAGAATTAACCAACCGTATTGGTAATAAAATGATTCGACCTACCACCGTACCGCAATCCATGGAAGAATTAAAAATTGAACAAGCCATTGCCAGAGAAGCATTACGGTTATCTTTCATTCAGCATAAGTCCTTCGCCGTAAACCTTAAGGGTGTGCAGAAAGAGCGTACAATCTCAGACGCATTTGAACAATCTGAATCTGGTTTATCCCTCGTAGATATGATGGACCTTGATTTACTCGTTGGATCAGGTGGCGTATTATCGCACGCGCCACGCAGAGAACAATCTACCCGAATGTTAATTGATGCATTCCAGCCGGAAGGGATCACACAATTAGCTGTTGACTCGATCTTTATGATGCCGCAACTTGGTGTATTGGCAAATATTGATCAGAAAGAACTTGCTGAGAGTGCCCGTAAAGCTGCGCTGGAGGTTTTCAATAAAGATTGCCTCATTCGTTTGGGTACTTGCATAGCACCGGTTGGAAATGCAAAACCCGGTGCATTAATATTAACTGCGGAATTAACAATGCCTGATGGATCTAACCAACAAGTAGAACTTCACCAGGGTCAACTATTATCCATACCAGCTGATTATGAGGCGATTAAAGCTGCGTTACGGCCGGCCAAAGGGCTTGATATTGGCGCTGGTAAAAGTGAAGAGATAACCACCAAAATATATGGCGGTGTTGTGGGGCTGGTATTTGACGGTCGCGGCCGTCCATTTAATCTACCCGTTGAAAAAGATAAGCGGATCGAAGATCTTACTACTTGGAGTAATGCCATGAACGAATATCCACTGGAAAGCGCTGCCTGATCATGGCTCATGCCTATACGCCGGGATTAAAAGTATTACAAAGAACAACCGTAGATAAAGAGCGGCGTTTGCCCCTTAAGGGGGAGGTTCTCGTTGAAGCTGGAAAAACAGTAGCGCCAGATGATATTGTGGCCAGGACACATTTACCTGGCAATGTTCAGATGGTGAACATTGCGAATCTATTAAATATTGATGCTCAGGACATAGCTGAAGTGATGCTGGTTAAGATTGGTTCCAAAATTAAAGAAGGCGAATTACTGGCAGAAACAAAGGGGTTATTCGGTTTTTTTAAATCCAGTGCCGCTTCACCAGTGGACAGTGTACTGGAATCGATTTCTGATGTTACTGGGCAGGTAGTGTTACGAGAAGCGCCGATACCCGTAGAAATTGATGCCTACATGAATGGCAAAGTAGCCTCTGTTTTGGAAGAAGAGGGGGTTGTTGTTACAGCAAATGCAGTTTTTATTCAGGGAATTTTTGGTATAGGCGGCGAAAATCGAGGTGAACTGCGGGTGTTGGTTGATAATAGGGATGATGAGCTTACACCGGAAATGATAACAGTCGATGTAAAAGGCGCAGTAATTGTGGGCGGTTCATTCATCAGTCTGGAAGCCTACAAAAAAGCGATTAGTGTGGGTGCTGCGGCTGTAGTTGCCGGGGGATTCAATTACCATGATCTGGAAGACGTTCTTGGTTATACATTGGGTGTCGCAATAACAGGATCAGAAGATCTGGGTACATCATTGATTCTCACCGAAGGATATGGACGAATTCCTATGGGTAATCGATCTTTTGAACTACTGCAACAACACAATGGAAAATTTACATCAGTAAATGGAGCAACGCAGATCCGCGCCGGTGTGATCAGACCAGAAATAGTGATCCCTTTAACGGCAAATGATTCCATGGGCTCAGGATCAGATAAGGATACAGTTTCAGGAATCAGCGCAGGCAGTCTGGTGCGTGTGATCAGGGCACCTTATTTCGGCGATATAGGTACTGTCGTGTCTTTACCGTCTGAACTCCAGCAAATGGAGTCGGAGACCATGGTCCGCGTTGCCGAGGTGGAAATCGGGGGGGAATCACTGGTAATTCCCAGAGCCAACCTGGAAATGGTGGAAACAACCTAACTTACATTGAATACCACTTTGGACTCCAACGTATATAATAATCTATCAGAGCGGGACATTATTTTTATCCGTCGAATTGCGGCTCGAATTCATCGCTCGGGACTGGTGACGCCGGCTATATTTTTTTTGGAACTAACCAAACCATTAGCTTTGATAGGAAGCCATGGTATGATATTTTTTGGGCCTATAATTAATGCATTTATCAATACGGAGGGATATTATAAAGCAGCTGAATTATTCGAAGAGCCGGCAAATGTGGAATTGCTGATCCGGGAAATTGAAAAACTTGAAGATGATCTAACACATGCTTAAGGATAGACAATTCTGGATGGTTGCCTGCGGTCTCTCTCTGGCATTCCTTGTATTTTTGTTGGCAGGTCATCCCGGGTTTAGAGAAGAGCGTGTAGTAATGTTTCTTGCTATAAACATTATGGCTGGCACGCTGGTATATTATATACGTCTTGCTCAACGCGGTGAAGATTTTTACCTGCGTACCATACCTGGTTTAAAAGCGGTAGAAGAAGCAGTGGGCAGATCAACTGAAATGGGGAAACCGGTGTTATATGTTCCTGGGATTATGGATATGGACCAGGTGGAAACAGTCGCTGGCGTTATTATACTGGGTCATGTAGCCAAAATGACGGCCCGTTATGAAACGAGTTTAAATGTGCCCGTTTCACGTTCGATCGTAATGAAAGCTGGCCGGGAAATAGTACGGGAATCTTATACTATGGAAGGCAGGCCTGATCTCTTTCAGGATGATATGGTGCATTATCTGACCGATGATCAGTTTGCTTATGCCGCTGGCGTAAATGGGATTATGGTAAGGGAAAAACCTGCGGCCTGTCTTTATATGGGTAAATTTTATGCAGAATCGTTAATCCTTGCTGAAACAGGGAATTCCATTGGCGCGATCCAGATTGCTGGAACAGCTTCCCAAGCACAGATTCCATTTTTTGTTACGGCCTGTGATTATACACTCATCGGGGAAGAATTTTTTGCTGCTAGTGCTTATTTATCGCAAAAACCAGAATTATTAGGTGGATTGAAAGGGCAGGATATGCTTAAGGCTTTTGTAACCGCAGTTATTCTTTTAGCACTATCCCTGCGTGTGTTCAATGATTTGGGTTGGATTGGCTGGAATGTTATTGACTTTTTAACGGTTCAATAAAATAAACGAATGCTCTGGAAACGACAAATACCAATTTTGATCGCAACGGTTATTGGTCTGCTAACATTATTCGGTTGGTTCATCGATAATCCGGGCATTGAATCATTTGTTAATGATGACGCCACACAATGGTTTGATATATTAGCTAGTTTTGCCATATTTCTAGGTGCCTTGAATCTGATGAAACTCCAGGGGAGAAAAGTTCTCAAACAACACAGTGGCTGGCAATACAGCCTTTTTACAATTGGCGGGTTTATCTTCGCCATAGTTGCTGGCTTTATATACAAAGGAAATGATGCTGTTGCTTGGGGATTCCATGTAACGAGTAAAGGAACATTATTCAAGTGGATGTTTGATTTCATTTTCACCCCACTTTCCGCTACTATGTTTGCCCTTTTGGCTTTTTTTGTGGCCTCCGCATCCTACCGTGCCTTTCGAGTGAGAAATTTGGAGGCGACACTATTACTTGTGTCAGGAATTATTATCATGGTAGGCCGCGTACCTTTGGGTAGTAGTATTTCGAGCTGGTTTATTATGTATCTGCTCGTATTGGTAGGCAGTATTGCAGCAAATATCAAATTGCAAGATAAGATAATTACGTTTGGTGTTCTTTTAGGCGGTGTTGTGATCGTAACAATTTGGGGATCTTTGGCTGGCTGGCCGGTTGATCAGCCCAGCATATTTTATCTGCCTATGCTGCAAGATTGGATATACAATAATCCCAATGTAGCCGGCGCACGGGCGATAATGATTGGCATAGGGCTGGGAATCTTTGCTACATCCATCCGCTATATTCTGGGAGTAGAGAAGTCATATATTGGTGAATGATGAAGTATATAATTGAATTAATACTGAGTATTGGCAAAGTAGACCGGCGCTGGATCTTTCTCGTTATAGGCTTGGCGGTCCTTCTACCATTGTTCTTTCCATTGGGATTACCAATTCGCGCGACAAATGCTACCCAGCGGGTTTACGATGCAGTGGAAGAGTTAGAGCCCAATTCCAAAGTACTGGTTTCTTTTGAATATGGTCCCAGTACCAAACCGGAAATTCATCCGATGGCTATAGCTATTCTAAGGCATCTATTTACCAATAGTCAGAAGGTTTATGTCACCTGTTTATGGCCCGATGGTCAGTTTATGGCCGAAGATGCCTTAACCGAAATAGCTGAAGAGGAATATGGACTTACCTATGGAGAAGATTACGTGCTGCTTGGTTTTCGTCCGGGTAATGAAGCAGTGGTAAAAGGGTTAGTAAGTAATATCCGCAAACTATATACAACTGACGCACGGGGTACGTTAGTAGATCAAATTCCAATGATGGCGAATGTCAATAAGGTAAAAGACTTTGATTTTATTTTCTCTGCATCTGCAGGTTATCCCGGGACCATAGAATGGGTCCAATATGCAGCTGATCCAACCGGTGTACCCATGAGCACAGGTACAACATCCATTCAGGTAAATGATGTGATGCCTTATGTGCAAAGCGGACAGGTTAAAGGTATTTTAGCTGGCATGCCCGGCGCTGCTGAGTATGAGGCGCTGATTGGATCGCCAGGAATTGGTACCAGCGGCATGGATGCTCAATCTATCGCCCACCTGGTGATTGTCCTTTTCATTGTTTTTGGTAATATTACCTATTTTATTGAAACGCAGAGGGCAAAGAAGTATTAATAGGAAGATGCTAAGATCATGATAATAGGTGCCTGGATATCCGTTTTTCTGACCCTAGCGATACTGTCTTATCTTTATAAGGATAATCTGTTCTACAAGGTTGCTGAACACGTATTTGTAGGCATCTCCACCGGGTATTGGACGTCCATGTTTTTCTGGACGCAGATTCAGCCGAATCTTTTCGGTAGATTGTGGCCAGCTACTGAATATGACGCCAGTTCATTGTGGTATAAGTTTTACAATGTATTTGGTGTGTTCAGTTCTGTGTTTCCTGAAGGTGGTATTGCTAAAGGTCATGATATGCATTTGATTTACCTGGTGCCATTTGCATTGGGTATCATGATGTTGTTAAGCGTTTCATCAAAACTCAGTTGGATGGCGCGGTGGGGGATTGCCTACACCGTAGGCATGGCCGCCGGATTACGTGCGTATGGTTTTCTGAACTCAAACGTGATAGGACAGATCAAAGGGTCCGCTTTCCAATTGGTCAATTCCAACCTGCCGTATTTTGCTCTAGTTGGCGAAAGTATATTTAATAATTTTGTTATACTTATAGGGACAATTACTGGCCTAATGTATTTTTACTTCAGTCGTGAGCACACGGGGAATTTTGGACGATTGACCAAAGTAGGTATTTATTTTCTGATGATCAGTTTTGGCGCCTCATTTGGTTTTGCCGTTATGGGGCGGATTTCGCTTCTAATCGGACGTTTTGTAGACTTGATACATTACTCCAGCTCCACCTATAACCATGCTACATTGTGGATTTTACTCATCATGGTAGTTTTGCTGGGTTATTCTGCTTTTATGGATAAAAGTGCGCCTATTGAACCACCGGCGAAATGATCGTCCTTCCTGATAAATTCAACTCTTTATGTTGAAGCTGTAGCCCTTGGCAGGCGGGCATTGTAGCTGTAATTTAAGCCGCAAAAATTTCGCCGAATAGTATCATCAAATTCTTTTAGGATAGCATATGTTGGACTTACTTAAAAAATGCGGTATTAGCGATTCAAATTTGGGCAGTTGTGTTGGCGGAAGTGATTGGTTTACAACAAAGGATACAGGCATAAATACATCGATAAATCCAAGTAATGAAGAAGTAATTGCCACTGTTTTTGAAGCAAATAAAGGCGACTATGAGAAGGTAGTCAAGAAAGCGCAATCTGCTTTTACAGAGTGGCGCAAGGTGCCAGCTCCTGTTCGGGGTAATCTGGTACGTGAAATGGGCAATGCGCTGCGAGAGGAGAAGGATGCGTTGGGCAGTCTTGTATCCCTGGAAATGGGAAAAATTAAGGAAGAAGGTACTGGAGAGGTTCAGGAAATGATCGATATTGCTGATTTTGCTGTGGGTCAGTCGCGCATGCTTTATGGTAAGACAATGCACTCGGAACGCCCCAATCATCGGATGTATGAACAATGGCACCCCCTGGGACCAATCGGAGTCATTACCGCGTTTAATTTTCCAGTGGCCGTATGGGCCTGGAATGCGTTCATTGCCGCTATCGCAGGTGATGTTGTCATCTGGAAACCTTCTAGTAGCACACCACTTACCGCTGTGGCTGTACAGCATATTTGTAATGCTGTTCTAAAACGCAATGGTTATCCCGGTATTTTCAATTTAATCATCGGTAAAGGATCCACAATCGGTGAACTCATGCTCAAGGATAAACGGCTGCCTTTAATTTCATTTACTGGGTCAACTGCCATGGGGCGCCGTGTTGCAAAGGTTGTTTCCCAGCGTTTTGGTAAAACAATTTTGGAATTGGGCGGTAATAATGCCATTATCGTCGATGATACTGCCGATCTTGACCTGGCTATACCTGCTATTGCTTTTGGTGCTGTCGGTACAGCTGGACAGCGCTGTACATCCACCAGGAGGGTAATAACCCACACAGGTGTCACGGATACGCTTATTCAACGTCTGATAAATGCTTATAAACAGGTAAATATCGGCGATCCACTGCAAAAAGGTACACTGATGGGCCCTTTACTTAATCAAGGGGCTGTTGATGCATATATGGAAGCGATAAATGCTATCACCGTTGCTGGCGGTGAAATAGTTTACGGTGGTAAACCGATCGCAGGTACTGGATTTTATGTTGAACCCACAATTGCACGCGTTAATAATGATTGGGATATCGTTCAGAATGAAACATTTGCCCCTATACTTTACATCATTGAATTTGAAGAGCTGGGTGAAGCACTAGAACTGCATAATGCGGTTCCACAAGGACTGTCATCATCCATGTTTACCACAAACCTACAACATGCGGAAATGTTTTTATCCACTGCGGGCAGTGATTGTGGAATTGCCAATATCAATATTGGAACATCCGGGGCCGAGATCGGCGGTGCTTTTGGAGGTGAGAAAGAAACTGGCGGTGGCCGTGAATCCGGTTCTGATTCATGGAAACAGTATATGCGTCGGCAAACAAACACTATCAATTGGAGTGATGATTTGCCTTTGGCGCAAGGCATCACGTTTGATATTTAGTAATTATAGGGAAGGGATATTATAGATGATTGATGCGCGGAATGTACATGCTATAATTGGCAAACATATGCTTGCTGATGGCATGGATCAAGTAATAGACCTAAAAAAGAGCCATGGATCCTGGCTGGTAGACGCACGAGATGGTAAGGAGTATCTAGATCTTTTTTCCATGTTTTCCTCTATGCCGGTGGGCTACAATCATCCGACCTTACTGGAAAACCGGGAACGAATTGCCGATGCTGCGCTCAATAAACCTACAAATTCAGATATTTATTCGACGCAAATGGCAGAATTCGTGGATACTGTTGGCCGTATCGCTCAACCGGATTATTTACCGTATTCGTTTTACGTTGAAGGTGGTGCATTGGGTGTAGAAAATGCATTGAAGACAGCTTTCGATTGGAAGGTGCGCAAAAACCTGGCCGCTGGGAAAGGGGATAAAGGATCCAAAGTCATCCATTTTACAGAGTGTTTCCATGGCCGAACAGGTTATACCATGAGTTTAACTGATTCGCCCGATCCCCGCAAAACATTGTATTTTCCGCAATTTGATTGGCCCAGAATTGATAACCCGAAGCTTCACTTTCCCCTAACTGATGATGGCCTGGAAAATGTACTTAAAGCGGAAGCAACTGCCATAAACCAGATCAAGTCCGCAGTTGCTGAGAATCCAGATGAGATCGCAGCATTGATTATTGAACCGATCCAGGGAGAAGGGGGCGACAATCATTTTCGTGGTAAATTTTTTCAAGAACTGCGAGCCCTGGCTGACGAACATGAGTTTATACTTATTTACGATGAGGTACAGACAGGCGTAGGAATCACAGGGAAAATGTGGGCCCACCAACTTTTCAATTCATCTACGCGGCCTGATATCATTAGTTTTGGTAAGAAAATGCAAATATGTGGTATCTTTGCCGGAGAACGGGTTGACGAAGTGGAAAATAATGTATTTCATGAATCCAGCCGCCTCAATTCAACCTGGGGTGGCAACGTTGTGGATATGGTACGGATAACTGTATACCTGGAAATAATTGCGGAAGATGATCTGGTTAATCAGGCTGCTACTAATGGAGAGTATCTACTGGCAAAACTCCATGATATTCAAGCTGATTTTGATGGAATGGTACGTAATGTTCGCGGCCGTGGTTTGTTTGCAGCATTCGATTTGCCTGATGGTTCCGCGCGGGATACTTTGGCCGACTTGATCATTGCTGAGGGTGCCTTGATCCTTGGTTCGGGGAAGAAATCGATCCGTTTCCGACCCCATCTGAATATTACCAGGGAAGAGATAGATCTTGCTGATGAGATCATCAGGAGAGCTATCGCTCGATTGTGACCAAACTTTCCGGTACGCTGTACATTGTTTCTACCCCCATTGGGAACTTGCAAGATATCACCTATCGAGCCGTGGAAACTCTTTCCGCTGTATCCTTGATTGCCGCTGAAGATACACGGCATTCAAAGAAATTGTTGAATCACTACGGGATAAAAAGACCACTTATCAGCTATTACGAATATAATCGGTTCACACGCATACCCCAAATCATCGCCCATCTCAATGATGGTAAAGATGTGGCTGTGATCAGCGATGCCGGTACCCCAGGGATTAGTGATCCTGCATATAAGTTAACCCGGGCGGCAATCACCGCAGACATTAAGGTAGAAACTATTCCAGGTCCCTCTGCTGTGCTGGCGGGTCTTATTGCCTCTGGTCTGCCCTCAGATCGGTTTCTTTTTGAAGGGTTTTTACCACCTAAAAAAGGTCGTAAAAAACGGTTGAATGCCCTGAAAGATGAACAGGCAACAATCATATTCTATGAAAGCCCCCGCCGGTTGAAGCGAACATTACAGGACATTGGTGAAATTATCGGAGACCGCCCTGCAGTTGTAACCCGGGAATTGACAAAAATGAACGAAGAAATTATTCGTGGAACAGTTTCAGAGTTATTATCGTATGTTTCTAAGCATGAACCTCGAGGAGAAATAGTGTTAATCATCGGAAAGCCAGATCCAAATGTCTTCTTCAAATAACGCGAAATTCATCACCTTTGAAGGAATCGATGGTTGTGGTAAATCTACCCAGGCCAAGTTATTGCTGGAGTACATGAACAAATCTGGTGTGGAAACTATTTTAGTTCGTGAACCAGGCGGCACAAATATTTCGGAGTCGATACGTGAAATATTACTGCACAGCAGTTCTGGTCAAATGGGTGATCGGACCGAATCACTATTGATGACAGCCAGCAGGGCCCAATTGACGCAGGAGGTTATAATTCCCAATATGGAGCAGGGAAAATTTGTAATCGCTGATCGCTATAGTGATTCGACATTGGCCTACCAGGGCGGAGGGCGAAACCTGGATATTGAATGGCTAAATGAACTGAATAATTATGCTACCTTTACATTGCTTCCAGATATTACATTTTTCGTAGACATACAACCAGAGGAGGCCTTAAGAAGGCTGGATAACAATAAGGATCGCATTGAGGGTATAGGAATTGAATTTCAAACCCGCATCAGGAAAACCTATCACGAATTGGCAGAAAGATTCAATGATCGCTATGTTATACTTGATGGGTATGGTGAAAAAGGTGATATTCACCAAAAGGTATTGAATGAAATGAGAAGAAGAAAGTTTGTATCATGAACCAGTACAGCAAAAAATTAATCAGAATCAGCTTCTTATCAATAACAGTCATTGCGATCAGTTTATTCTCGCTGGCATCAACAAAATCAGATGTATACCGTGAACTAGCTCGTTCACAGCGCTTAATCAATGAGGTATATAAATCTCTTATTACGCGTTATGCTGATCGCCTGGATACAGAAAAATTCACCAAAGTAGTTATCAATAATATTCTTGATGACCTTGACCCTTATACCGTTTACATGGAAGAGGATGAAAAAGAAGGCCTGGACCTTCTTACTCGAGGAAAATATGGTGGTGTAGGCATAAACCTTGGCGAACGGGATAAGAAACTTACCGTAATATCTCCAATGGATGATTCACCAGCCAAGCGTAAGGGCATCATCGCTGGAGATATTATTGTCAAGATCGATGGATTGCTTACAGAAAAAATGTCGCTGGATGATGCCGCAAGTCATATTCGGGGACCCAAGGGTACTGATGTAACGTTGTTCATCAAACGATTTGGCGATGAACAATTAATTGAGTTCGTATTAACCCGGGATGATATTACGGTGAAGGATGTGGCCTATGCCGGAATGCTGGATAATGAAACCGGATATATTCGCCTAACAAGATTTTCCAAAAATTCCGGTCCAGAAATGCGTTCTGCCATCCTGAACCTGCAGCATGATAATGCCAGCCGATTTATCATTGATCTTCGTGATAATCCTGGAGGTTTGTTGCAATCCGCGATTGAAATACTGGATATGCTCATTCCAAAAGGTGAACTACTGCTTTCCACCAAAGGGCGTCTGCCAGAAGCGAATAAACGATATATTTCTAGAAAAACACCGGTTATCAAAGATGATGTCAAGATCGCTATTCTTATTAATGAAGGTAGTGCCTCAGCCAGTGAAATCATTGCTGGCACTGTACAGGACCTGGATCGGGGAGTTATTGTTGGTACACCTTCATTCGGTAAAGGGCTGGTGCAGTCCGTCTATGGCCTGGATAGTAGCGGTAAGCGCAGCCTGAAAGTAACCACTGCTAAATATTACGTACCCAGTGGACGATTAATTCAAAAACCTGGCTATATCAACGATAAGCTGGTGGTACGTGATGAAAAAGAGGACAGTATCTTTGTTACTGTAGGTGGCAGAAAGGTTAAAGGTGAGGGAGGTATCACACCTGATTATGAAGTGGTAATGCCCAAAAGTACTCCGCTGCTGCTAGAATGCTGGAGGAAAGGTTTATTTTTCAGTTTTGCCCAAGAGTGGCAGCATAAATATGATAGTTATGAGGATGCATTGATAGATTTGGACCTGATGGCAGATTTCAAGGTATTTATTGATGCGCATGAGCTGGATGTGACCACTGAGGGAGAGAAACAATTTCAGGAAGCGCGGACGAAAATAACTGCATTGGACAGCACAAATATGGATCTTATCCTGGCCTTTGATTTTGTAGAAACCTTTATTATTGATAGGGAAGCAACGTTGTTTGAAGCGGAAAAAGATGATCTACGGCGCAGGCTCCTGCTAGAACTGGTGGGGATCATGCAAGGAACAGAATTCCGGGTCGCAGAATCAATCAAAGATGACCCTGTCGTAATCAAAGCAAAAGAAATTCTTCAGGATCCAGTAGCATATAGCGGTCTATTCCAACCAAAAAATAACGACAAAAGTTTTTAATTTATTCTTATAAAAAGCGATTAAAGTAATCCTGAAAAATACATTGCAAAAATCCATTTGCACGACGAATTTCGTACCCACTTGGGGCGATTAGCTCAGGTGGTTAGAGTGCTTGCTTGACATGCAAGAGGTCACTGGTTCAAGTCCAGTATCGCCCACAATTAATTGTAGGAAAACATATTATAGTAAAAATAATGAAGACTGACTTCGGCCAACATGAAAAGCGTCATCCAGCGGTGGCCGCCGATAACGTTTCTGTCCTTGTAGCGGAAATCACATTTTAATTTGTACCTGGACTTAATGACATTATGAGTCAAATTACCGTTACGCTTCCGGATAATAGTACCCGTTCCTTCGATAGTGGTGTTACTCCCCAGGAAATAGCAGAAAGCATTGGTTCACGCCTGGCACAAGATGCCTTAGCGGCACAGGTGAATGGTCAATCCGTTGATCTGAATGTTCCCATTGAAGCTGATGCAGAAGTAGCTATTCTCACTGGTGATTCGCCGGAGGGACATGAAGTATTGCTACACAGTACTGCGCACCTAATGGCCCACGCTGTAAAAGAGCTTTTCCCCGATGCAAAAGTAACCATTGGTCCAGCGATTGAAAACCGTTTTTATTATGATTTTGATATAGATGGCACATTCTCTTATGAAGACTTGGTGAAAATCGAGGAAAAAATGCGCGAATTAGCGGAAAATGATCACGCTGTAACCAGATTGGAACTACGCCGGGATGAAGCAGTGGAGTTATTTAACGAAATGAATGAATCCTATAAAGTCGAAATAATTGAACAAATAGAGGGAGATGATTGCATTTCCGCTTATACTCAAGGCGATTTTACAGACCTCTGCCGTGGTCCTCATATACCGCTAACTGGGAAGATCAAATACTTTAAACTGCTGAATACTTCCGGTGCCTACTGGCGTGGCAATGAAAACAATAAGATGCTGCAGCGCATATATGGCACTGCTTTTAGTTCAAAGAAATCGTTAAACAAATACTTGAACTTCCTTGAAGAAGCAAAAAAGCGCGATCATCGTAAACTGGGTAAAGAACTTGCTTTGTTCACGTTTGATGAGGAAGTGGGGCCCGGTCTTCCGCTATGGCTGCCAAATGGTACTGTTATCATTGATGAATTAGAAGCCTTGGCCAAGGAAACGGAGGATAAAGCCGAATATCAGCGGGTGAGAACACCCCACCTGACGAAAGGATCCTTGTACGAAAAATCAGGCCACTTGGAGCATTACCAGGAGACCATGTACCCCAGCATGGATGTCGATGGAATAGAATATTATGTTAAACCAATGAATTGTCCCCATCACCATAAAATTTATGCAGCCCATCCAAAAAGTTATCGTGACCTGCCCGTGCGATTGTCGGAATACGGAACCTGTTATCGCTATGAGAAATCGGGACAATTATTTGGCCTGATGCGGGTCCGAAGTATGCAGATGAATGATGCCCATATCTACTGTACTCCGCAGCAGTTCAAAGATGAATTTCTGGCAGTCTGCAAAATGTACCTGTACTATTTTGATATATTTGGTATCGATAAATATCAGCTCCGGCTCGGCCTTCATAACCCCGAAGGTCTTGGTGGGAAATATATTGATGAACCAGAACTATGGAAACAGACGGAAGCGGAAGTTCGACAGGCATTGATAGAGGGTAATATTGACCATGAGGAGATATCTGGCGAAGCAGCATTCTACGGGCCGAAGATCGATGTGCAGGTTTGGAGTGCCATTGGGAAAGAATTCACATTGGCCACTAATCAGGTAGATTTTGCTATCCCAAAACGATTTGGTCTGACGTTTACCGATGAAGGAGGCCGGGAACAAACACCCATTTGCATCCATCGTGCGCCTTTGAGTACCCACGAACGGTTCGTCGGCTTTCTGATTGAGCATTATGGTGGGGATTTTCCATTGTGGCTGGCTCCAATCCAGGTTGCCGTATTACCCGTATCCGATAAGGTGATAGATTATGCCAAAAATGTGGAGACCGCATTGAAGGAGGCGGGAATCAGGGTCCAACTAAATGGGCAGCCTAATAAAGTCGGTGCAAAAATACGTCAAGCAGAATTACAACGCGTAAATGTGATGCTCGTTGTCGGAGAAAAAGAAGCTCAGGACAATCAGGTAGCATTACGGCGACGTTTTAAAGGAGACCTGGGTACCCAGTCACTGGATGATGTCGTAACAGAATTAAAAACAGAAATAGAAACCAGGAGGAATACGTATCGCACTAATTGATAAAGCAAAAGTTAACGAAAGAATAGAAGCAGAAGAAGTCCGGCTAATATCCGAGGATGGAGAACAGTTGGGTATTGTGGCGTTGGAAGATGCCATGAAACAGGCGGAAGATGTGGGTTTGGACCTTATGGAAGTATCGCCAAATTCGGATCCACCTGTCTGCAGAATTGTTAACTTTGGTAAACTGAAATACGAGAAGAAAAAAAAGATACAGATCAGTAAAAAGAAACAGCATGTTATTAAGGTTAAAGAAATACGACTGCGCCCAAAAATTGGAGATCATGATTTTGAGACAAAGGTCAATAATATGGGCAGAAAGTTTATCCAGGAAGGGTTCAAGCTAAAGGTGACCATTATGTTTCGAGGCCGGGAAATGAGCCGCATTGACCTGGGAGAAGATCTATTAAACCGTGTTGCCGATGCACTGGAAGATATTGCTGAACCGGAAGGAAAAACTGATCTGGAAGGAAGACGTATCTCAGTTTATTTCACAGCATTGTAGGAGAAAATCTAATGCCAAAAATGAAAACAAGACGTGCCGCTGCCAAGCGTTTCAAACTTACCGGTCGCGGACGTATCAAACGGAACAAAGCAAACCATAGCCATATGCTCATCAGGCGTTCAAACAGTGCCAAGCGAAAAATGCGTAAATCGACTCTTGTGGATAGCACTGAAGAGAAAAGAGTACGCCGGATGCTGGGCTTATAAAGGAGGCGAAAAATGCCAAGAGCAAATAGTTCTGTACCACGGCACAGACGGCATCGAAAGATCATCAAGCAGGCCAAGGGCTACTATGGTGCCCGGAGCCGCACTTTCAAATCAGCAAAAGAAGCTGTATGGAAGGCCGGGACCTATGCCTACCGCGATCGGCGGCAGAGAAAGCGCATTTTCCGTCGCTTGTGGATCGCGCGAATCAATGCTGCGGCCAGGTTGAATGGGATGTCGTATTCTGCATTTATAGCAGGCCTTAAACGCAAGGGTATTGAACTGGATCGAAAAGTACTGGCCGACCTGGCAGTGCGTAATCCAGAAACCTTTGCCGAGTTGGTTACCGCTGTACAGGAGTGACCACCACTATGCAAGAAACTATCGAGGCGGTCTGGAAAGCATTTCAGGCCGACCTCGATTCGTTTCCTACTGATCGCCGTGAAGTAGATTCACTAAAAAGTAAATATTTCGGACGCAATGGTGCCTTAGCAAAACTATTTTCCCAGATGGGGAAAATCGCGCCAGAGGAACGACCCGGCGCTGGGAAATTGATCAATGATCTGAAGAAGGAACTCACCGAAATATTTGACGCAAAATCCGCGGAACTCTTTTATAATGCTGAGAGCACGACGGAAAACGTTGATTATACGCTGCCTGGTGAAACGCAGAGAATTGGTACGATCCATCCCGTCACAAAAACGCTCAAGGAGATAAAAGATATTTTCAAGTCAATCGGTTTCATGGTGGCCTATGGTCCCGAGATCGATGACGATTACCATAATTTTACAGCTCTTAATTTTCCTCAACATCATCCGGCCCGGGATATGCAGGATACTTTTTTTATTCAAGAGAATGTCGTCCTGCGTACCCATACATCAAATGTCCAGATCCATCTAATGGAAAATACGAATCCGCCACTGCGCTATATTGTGCCGGGGCGGGTATATAGAAACGAGGCCATCAGTTTTAAGAGTTATTGTTTGTTCCATCAGGTCGAAGGGCTGGTGGTGGATAAATATATTTCCTTTGCCGATCTGAAGGGAACGTTGGAATATTTTGTAAAACGCATCTTTGGCAATGATGTGCGGATGCGTTTTCGCCCCAGTTTCTTTCCTTTCACTGAACCAAGCGCAGAAGTTGATATCTGGGATGATAAACGGCAGCAATGGCTGGAGATCCTGGGTTGCGGCATGGTGGACCCAGCTGTATTCGAAAATGTTGGTTACGATCCCAATATCTGGCACGGGTACGCCTTTGGACTTGGAATTGAACGGATCGCCATGCTGAAATACGGCATAACAGACATTCGCCTTTTCTTTCAAGGTGATAAACGATTCCTGGAACAATTTTAATGCGAATTTCCATTGACTGGCTCAAAGAATTTGTTGATATAAAAGAGGATCCAGCAGATCTGTCGGATATGTTATCCATGCTGGGCCTGGAAGCAGAACCGGTACATGACTTTTCAGCATTATCCGGTGTTGTTATCGGGAAAGTGGCAACAGCTAAAAAGCACCCCAATGCTGATCGGTTAAAATTATGCACGGTCAATGATGGAATCGATACAGTGAATGTGGTGTGCGGCGCACACAATGTAGACGCTGGTCAAACGGTCGCCTTTGCCCAAGTAGGCGCGGAATTACCTGGCGGGTTTATAATCTCAAAAGCAAAAATCCGGGGAGAAGAGAGTAGGGGTATGATTTGCTCGGAGCGTGAACTCGGTATATCCGATGAACATGAAGGAATCATGGTACTGCCCGATAAATTGAAGGCCGGTACTGCGATTAACGACTACCTGGGTGAGGTTTATAATGCTCTGGACCTCGATATCACACCAAACAGACCAGATGGTTTTTCCCATTATGGCGTGGCCCGGGAGATCGCCCTGAAAACCGGTAGAAAACTCAAAGAATTATCCATAAAGAAAGCAATACAGAAGGCGGACGACATTCACGACAACGCTACTGTGAAAATAGCTAACAAGGATGACTGCCCCAGATACATGGGTGCTGTACTAAAAAATGTGTCTGTGGGATCATCGCCGGACTGGATGGTAGCGCGCTTGAAGGCCGCTGGCCAGCGCAGTATCAATAATATTGTGGATATATCCAATTATGTTCTCCTGGAAATGGGGCACCCAACCCATATATTCGATTACGATAAGATCCCCTCAAATATTATTGGTATTCGACGGGTAAAAAATGATAAACAAATCACCACTCTGGATGAGGAAAAACGAAAATTGTCGCCACAGCAACTCTTAATCACAGATGGAAAAAAGCCAATTGCCTTGGCCGGTATCATGGGTGGCCTGGAAGCAGCTGTAACGGAAACCACTACGACTGTTTTTGTCGAAAGCGCATATTTTAATCCAGTTACCATCCGCAAGGGTTCCAAGGAACTGGGTTTGCTGACGGATGCTTCGCGGCGATTTGAACGGGGAGCGGATATCCAGGCAGCTGAAACTGCGTTGTGGCGGGTTATCAATCTACTTGTGGAAATGGCAGATGGAACGATGGTGCCCGGTATCATTGATGAGTATCCAGGCGCTGTAAAGGTGCCGAGTATTTCAATGCGACGTTCCGAACTGGATCTTTATGCCGGTTGCGATATCAGTGATCAAAAAGTCACCGGAATACTTAATGGTCTTGGGGTGACAAATACTAAGAAAAAGGACCATTGGGTTTGCAAACCGCCAACATATCGTCCAGATCTGGAGCGGGAAGTTGACCTAATCGAGGAGATCATCAGAGTATATGGGTATGATAATATTCCTTCAGCGACCCATTTTTCATCCTCATTCTCGCCCGATGACCCTGATCCAGAGGAAAATCTTGACCAACTACGACAGCTATTAAGCGGGTTTGGCTATCACGAATGTCAATCCAATTCGCTGCAGAGTTCAGGGTGGGCCAAGGCCAGGGGGGGGGACCCGGTACCGGTAATGAACCCACTAAGCGAGACCATGAGCCATATGCGTACCGATCTACTGCCCGGTTTGCTGGAAACTATCGATTTTAATATCAAAAATGGTTCCCCCGATATGTACCTGTTTGAAATAGGGAATGTCTTCCAACAGCAAAAACGAGGTTTCAAAGGTATTAAGGAAACACCTATAATGTGCGCTGCTCTGCACG
>CAJXWT010000022.1 GCA_913062595.1 uncultured Fidelibacterota bacterium | reverse complement strand
CAGTGACAAGCAATGATGATATGGCATCTGTACGGTGGTGCCAGGCATCAGCATGCAATGTGCCTGATGCAATTCTCTTGGATAAGTATTCTGCATAATTTGCTATAAATATTTTTAAAAATATTGTTGAGATGATAGCAATAATCATCCACCAAGATGGTTCTATCACAATGGGGTGTATAATACGATCAATAGAGGATTCAATAAATTCGATCCCTGCAACTATCAATAACACAGCTATTACTAAAGTCGCCACATACTCGGCACGGCCATGACCATATGGATGTTCCTTATCAGCTGGTTTTTGGGCTTCGTTAAACCCCCAGATCACTACACCAGAAGAAATAACATCAGATAAAGTGTGTATTGCGTCAGCGATTACACTTATGGATCCGATTATAAGTCCAATCGTGAGCTTAAGCGAGAACATTAGGCTATTAACTGTTACTGAAATCCAACCTTGAAATTTTCCAATCCGGCTACGGTATTTCTTAGTAGACTCTTTTGATTTGGGTATGTATTTATTTGTAATTAAGTCGAAAAATGAATTCACAATCAGCCTATCCCCTTTACATCATATAATTTATTCTGGTTATCTTTATACAAAGCGTACTGAAATCCATCATTGATACCCGCATAGCCGATCTTCCCGTCTTTCCGTAGGGCGATGTATGCAATCTGAAATTTTACCTTTTTAGCGTGTTTTTGAATTATCCTCTGTACGGCTTCCCGGCAGGCATCCATAGCCGAATAGCCTTGGCGCATAAGTTCAACCACAAGGAAACTGCCGCAGGTTTTGATCACTTCTTCGCCCTTCCCAGTCGCACCTACGGCACCAATATCATTATCCACGTACATTCCAGCGCCAATTAATGGACTGTCTCCAACTCGTCCATGAATTTTGTAGGCTATACCGCTGGTTGTACAGGCACCAGCCAAATCACCTTTATTATCTATTGCTAAGGTGCTAATTGTATCATGATCTTCATTTGGCCCCCACGTATCTTTAATACTGTGATCTTCTTTCCAGCGCAACCATTCTTCACGTGATTTATCGGTGAGCAGATTTTCTTCTTTAAAACTGTGGGCAAGCGCAAATTTCTTTGCCCCCTCGCCAACGAGCATTACATGGTCTGTTCGCTCCATTACTTTTCGAGCAACAGAGATAGGATGTTTGATATCTCTCAAGAAGGCAACAGCACCTGCATTACCAGCTGAATCCATGATGCAGGCATCCAGCGTAACATGTCCATCTTCATCTGGCCGCCCTCCATAGCCTACTGATTGTGATTTCGGGTCTGCTTCCGGCACACGGACACCCGCTTCAACAGCATCTAGTGCAGAACCGTTTTTTCTTAAAACGGCCATTGCAGCATCGTTCGCTAGTAACCCATGGTTCCAGGTAGAAATTACCGTTGGTTTCCCCACCCTATTCTTTATCGGTTTTTTATCGTTACTTATTAATGCAGTTGGTGCTACTAATCCGGCAGCGCCAGTCTTGATAAAACTACGCCGTTTCATTATTCTTAGAATTAATCATAAGCTGGAAGGCCAGTAATATCTTCGCCAATAATTAAGGTATGCATCTCGTGGGTACCTTCATAAGTAAACACGGATTCAATGTTTACCAAGTGTCGAATCGGCGAATAATCAAGGGTAATACCATTTGCCCCCAGAATTTCCCGAGCTGTCCTGGCAATATCTCTGGCCATGGCACAATTATTCCGTTTAGCCATGGAAACCTGGTGAAAATTCATCGTACCAGCATCTTTCATACGACCCAAACGTAATACCATCAATTGCGCTTCCGTAATCCTAGTCAACATTTCTGTAAATTTGGCTTGAGTCAGCTGGTATCCCGCGATAGGCTTAGAGAACTGCTTTCGTTCCTTGGCGTAATCCAGAGCTGTCTGGTAACAATCAGTTGCACAACCTGTCATTCCCCAGGCAATACCATATCGGGCCTGAGTCAGACAGGACAAAGGCCCTTTCATGCCCTCCACACCTGGTAAACGCGCAGAATCTGGAACATGAACATTGACCATTGCTAAATCAGAAGTGATAGAGGCTCGTAAGCTCAACTTACCATGAATATCATTACTACTGTATCCATCCATACCTTTTTCCAACAGAAAACCACGAACAACATCATCCTCATCCTTGGCCCAAACTACAGCCACGTCTGCAATACTGCCGTTGGTGATCCACATTTTTGATCCATTAATAATCCAATCATCTCCGTTTCTTTTGGCTGTGGTGGCCATACCTTCTGCATTTGAACCAAAATTAGGTTCAGTCAAACCAAAACAACCAATCAGTTCACCTTTGCCCAAACCTGGCAGCCATTTTTCCTTTTGTTCAACTGATCCAAAAGCATGGATAGGGTACATAACTAATGATCCCTGCACACTAGCAAAAGATCGCAAGCCTGAATCACCCCGCTCTAATTCATGCAGGATTAGCCCGTAGGCTACATTGCTTACGCCTGCACCACCAGATTCAACCGGTAGGGCAGAGCCCATAAACCCCAGCTCTCCAAGTTTCGAGACAAGTTCCATTGGAAAAGTACCTTGCTCGAAATGTTCTTTGATTACCGGTATAAATTCGTTTTGCACAAAATCATGAGCGGTTTGCTGGATAAGCAACTCTTCTTCGGTCAGTTCATCAGAAATATTGTAATAATCGGGTCCCAATTTTTTCATATGTATAGCTTTCTTATTTCCAGAAATTACGTTGATGCAGCCTGTTTTTCATAACTATGACAAATTAAATCACGCTGTTCAGGAATACCCAATGAAATAAGAAATGGGTCTGTCTTTTGCCGATTGGCGAAGTCTTTCTTACAGGAAATATCCTGCCAATTCTGTCCGGTAATAATTTGTCCAATGGATCCACCTAAGGTATTCCCAGGACCAAGTAAAACCAATTTGTCCGGAGAAAATTCTTTTATCGCCACGTTCATGGCCGTAGTAAAGTCATACGTTTTACAAACCTGATGTCCAAGCGTATAATTCCAAAGAACGTTTGAATTCGTTGCCCATGGAGACCAAATGTATCCCCGTCCATCTACAAGCGGAACAATCGGTTTTTGAAACATTTGCTCGGGAAGCATGGTAAGTGCTTTTCTAGATACCGATTCCAGAAGTGGTGTATGGTAGGCTGCATGGTAAGGTAATTGAAACGGATACTTATCATTCTGAGGCAGTGATTTTAACAGCTTATCCAGCGCTTTTTGCGCACCGCCAATAACAAGATATCCGCCAAGGTAAATGGATATGTTTGCACCTGCTTTTTCCACCTCTTTCAGGCCCTTTGCCTTTGTTGCTTCGTCCACCTGCCAGTTGTCATCGGTAACTGAGTAGATGATCTGTCCTCCAATAATAGTATCTTTCATCATGGATCCCATGGTGTCAATCAAGGTGTAGGCATTTTCATGCTTTAGCGCGCCGCCGAGCGCTAGTGCTGAGTACCAGCCCATGGAATTCCCGGTTATGGCAACGATTTCAAATCTGGATTGATCAATTGATAAAAAGTCAGCCAAGCTACAGGCGTAGATCAGGGCCGAAGCGTGCTCACCTTTCATGTGTATCTTGGCTTTGAAGGGTTGAGAATCCAATTCAGAAAGTGTTGGTAAACCGGCCGTGTTCCGCTTTTCATCCATGAAGGTAATCCGATCCTTTGCCAGCGGACCATAGGTCTTTAAATACCCGGATGTTTCCCGTGTATAACTTCCTCGCCCAGGACAAATGATAACAATGCGTTCTTTACCCATTAACCAGTTCCAACGCGTGTTTGATGATACTTTCTTTGCTGGGCAGGGTGACCGTTGCCGCCTCACCCAGCGGAATAAAACTGTCCTCTGCAGCATGCAATTTGATAGTTAATCGCTTATTGGTTACACTGGCCATGTCCGCAATAAGTCCTTCTCCATGGCAACCTCTTTTCCTGCATTCATCTACAATCAGCACCTTCGCGCATGTGCCGATTGCTTTCAGAAGATTTGGAAGGTTAATATCAGATAGCCATCTTAAATCGATCACTTTTATCTTTTTCTTCAGTTTCTTTTCAATCTCTTTCTGCGCCTGCAGAGACAAATACAATCCATTTCCGTAAGTGATTATGGTCAGTGCTTTTCCCCTCCCGTACTCGCCAAATTCACCGATAGGTAGCTCTTCTTTGAGATCGGGATATTTAAAATTCCACTCGCCGTCTTTGGGTTTATGCAGGTCCTTTATCATATACAACGCAATCGGTTCAACAAACACAGTGATTCGGCCGTTTTTATAGGCTTCGCGTACGGCGGTCCTGAGCATCTTAACAGCATCGTGGCCATTGGACGGACATGCCAGAATCACACCGGGAAGATCTCGAAAAACTGCCAGAGAATTATCATTATGAAAATGGCCGCCGAATCCTTTCTGATACGCCAGCCCTGGCACGCGTAATACCATCGGATTCATGAATTGTCCTTCGCTGAAAAAGGCTAAAGTTGACGCTTCTCCACGTAACTGATCTTCAGCATTGTGGAAATAAGCTAAAAATTGAATCTCCGGAATCGGAACAAATCCATTATGGGCAAAACCTATCGCAGAACCGATGATCGAGGTTTCATCCAGTGGACTGTTAAAGACACGGCGCATCCCGAATTGACTGTAAAGATCAGCTGTTACATGGTACACGCCGCCCTTTTGGGCCACGTCTTCCCCAAATACCAGCGTATTGGGATAACGAAGCATAATATCTGAAAGACCATAATTAAGTAGTTTTGCCATGTGCTGGGGCCGGCCTAACCGCACAGATTCTTTTCCAAAAATGGCTTCCCGATCTTTTTGGCCTGGTATAGTCGGGACTGTTCGATTGAACGTATTTGCTGTGATTGATTCCATCACATTTTCCGCAGTTTTGAGTTTCGGTCTTTTCGCTGCTGATTCACACACATGATTTATGGTTCGTCTCGCAGATTCATATAGATTCAAAATATCATCTGCTGATAAACATCTGTTTTGAATCAGGATTCGGGATGAATGAAGCAGAGGATCGTTGAATTCTGTCTTTTCAATGGTTTCTTGTTTGTGGTACCCAGACTCTATATCCGATCCGGCATGACCCATTAACCGGATCGTTTTCATATGGATGAAAACAGGTGACCGGTGATTTCGGCAATACGATTCTGCTTCTTTTGATTTTTCAATCAGATCGATTAGGTTTAATCCATCGCAGGCGATATACTTATAACCAGGGCGGTTCACGAAAGAATCCCTGATCCAATTCTCAGGTGTGGGCACCGAAATACCAATACCGTTATCCTCGCAAATAAATACAATGGGAACATGTCCACCCTGGTGTGTCACCCAGCCGGCCGAATTGAATCCTCCCAGAGCCGTAGAATGATTTATACTCGCATCACCAAAACTGCAGATAACAACGCTGTCATTTTTCAGTTCCCTTTCCTGAATATCGAGATCACGCGCCCGGTCTATAGAAAGTGCTACGCCGACAGCTTTAGGAACGTGGCTGGAAACTGTGCTGGTTTGTGGCGGTATATTCAGTCTTTTACTACCAAACACCTTATGCCTGCCTCCACTGATAGGATCATCTGCGGATGCAGTAAAAGAAAGTGCGAGATCGTACAGAGGTGTGGTCCCCGGAGTCTGCCTTGAGCGCTCTATAAATAATGCACCGCTGCGATAATGCAGAAACGCCATATCTGTGTAAGGGAATATCTTTCCAAAGACGGCATTGCCCTCATGGCCAGAACTTCCGATGGTGTAATAACACTTCCCGTCATCCTTCATAAGCCTTGCTTTCAGGTCCATGTGCCGGCTCAACACCTGGGATTCAAATAATGAAACCAAATCCGATGGTCTTATGTTGGTATGAGAAAGAGGAAGATCGATTCGGGCTTGCGGGAGGTTCCCTGATTTCACAAAGGATGTGAAATTCTGATCAATGATTTCGGCTCGGTTAAATAAAGACATGTGCCCTCAAGATATTTAAATCAGCCCGTGGTCCGCGAATGAATACACTTCATTCCCAGCAATGATCAGATGATCATGGATCGCCACATCAATGGACTGTGCTGCTTCCTTTAATTTATTTGTAATGGTCAGATCCTCTTTACTCGGGTTTGGATTCCCACTGGGGTGGTTATGAACAAACACCAAAGCAGCCGCTTCATTATCTAACGCTCGTTTCACAACTTCCCGAGGATAGACCGCCGATTTAGACAAAGTACCTTCAAAGACTTCTTCCATTTTGATGATCTGGTTGCGGCCGTTCAGGTAGATTACCATGAACACCTCCCGGTTCTTGTCCCGCAGGTTGTGTTGTAAATATTCAAGAACCTCTTTTGAAGAGCGGATAAAATCCTTATCAACAACACGGTCAGCTAAATAACGCCGGGCCACCGCCTGGGCGATTTTTAGTCCGAATACATTCTTATCCCCAATACCTCTGACTGTCTTTAAATCAACGGCATCTGCCTCCAGCACTGCTTTCAGGGTCCCAAATTTCATCAGGGCTTCTTTAGCGGATTGCTTGCAGTCTTTTCGGGGCGTACCCAAGGTGAGCAGAAGTTCAATGATCTCATAATCATGAAACCCTTCTAGACTGCTGTTGAGAAATTTGTCCCGCAGGCGCTGGCGGTGTCCTTCAGATGATTTTTTTACAGCCATATCCGGTTTAGGGTTAAAGCCTTTGAAACTACTTCTTCAGCTGTTTAAGCTTGGTCTTGAATTCGCGTAACTCACGTACGTTGCCAATTTCGATCTCTCCTGAAGCCCACTTCAGCTTAAAATCATCTTCAGAATCACTCCCGCCCTGCTTTTGATAGAGGGGGAACAGGTCCGCATCTTCCCTGCGTTTGTTATTGTGCAGGGTTGCGGTGATCTGGTAAGCCACATCTTCAAGAATGTCATCAATCACTCGATCAGGAAGACGCTGCTCCAGCAGGCTTTGTTCGATACGGGAAAAACGTAAACCGCTGACCACATAGTCCTGGTAGGCTTCCCAGGCAAATGGCGCCACTTTTTTTACCGCTTCCGCCATGGCATCGGAGTAGACTCGGATTTCATACTGGGCATGGCTGTCAGAGCGCAGGCCAATAAAATGCAACAGGTTGTGCAGGTCATTCTTCCAGTACCATTCTGTATAGAGATTCACTGGCAGGATGGCCCGAATCAGTTCCCGCGCCAAGCCGGCTTCATTCAGTTCCCGGTACATATCAAAACTACGCTCAGATATTTCCTTGAAATATTTCAGCACCTTATCCGTGAGTCGCTTGGGAACATTACCCAAACGACCCTGTTTGTTAAGGGCACTTTGGAATTGAATATGTTTGGGCTCGGGATAATAAAACTCATCCCGGGCTTCGGAGTAGCGCAATGAATATTCATTAATATTGGCGGTACGATGGCGGACCCATTGTCGGGCCACAAAAATGGGCATCTTGCAGTGGAACTTGAATTCCACCATTTCAAATGGTGTGGTATGGCGGTGGCGCATCAAGTAACGAATAAGGCCGCGGTCCTGACTCACTTTGCTGGTGCCCTTGCCATAGCTCACCCGGGCGGCCTGCACAATGGCATCGTCCCCGCCCATGGTTTCCACCAACCGGACAAAACCTTTATCTAAACACTTAATTGCATCTTTTGGTATTTCTGTCATCTTATGTATTTGCGGTAAACACTTTATACGTTTTGTCTACAGCTTGGATATCCCCGGCAATCAAACCCGGCTCTATCCTTATCTGTTTCTGATTAAAACTAATATTATTGCCATTCAGGTCAATCACTTTTCCACCCGCTTCCCGGATGATGCACGTCCCCGCACATATATCCCATTCACTTTTTGGACGCAGAGATGCGAATATATCTGCCTGCCCGGCTGCGGTCAGGCCCAGCTTGTAGGCCACCGAACCGATCGCTCTTAGTTCACCAAATGTACCGACATACGGTACCCAAAGTCCCTGGCGGGTTTCCGACCTACTGTTCAGGATCACCATCTCACTCACATTTTCCTTTGTGACGCAGTGAATCGGTTCACCGTTCAAATAGGCGCCTTCATCCTGAGCTGCTGTAAAGGTTTCGCCGGTCACTGGATTGTACAAGACACCGATAGTGGGCTGACCGCCTTCTACCAAAGCAATGCTTACAACAAAATGAGGCACCCCTTCGATAAATTCCTTCGTTCCATCCAGAGGATCCACTACCCACACGTGTTCTTTATTCAGTCGTTCCTGAGAGTCCACAGTCTCTTCCGAAAGCCAGCCATAATCTGGTCTTTCTTCCAGTAGAATTTCTTTTACCCTAGCATCAGCTTCGCGGTCGGCAGTGGTTACAGGATTGTGATAACTCTTTTCTTGTATTTCGTAATCGGCCTTGTAGTAATTAAGAATAATGCCGCCCGCTTCAATGGCAGCTTCTTTCGCTATATTTAATTCAGAACGCATGGGCAAAAGTTAGGTTGAATACTATATTTTTATGATTGTTTGATTGCTTTTCGCAAATAAAAAATAAAATCTGCCATTTGGTAGTATACATCATAGGCAGTATCGAAACATTTCCCCGATTGAAGTTCTTCATCATGAACATACTTACTTACGATAAAATCCTTGTACCTCAGCCATTGAATCTGGAGGTGATCTTTCGGATAACCTTTTGGTGCCACTTTCAGTTTATCGCCTTTTAATCCGCCAAACATTTTTACAAACCCGGACTCATTTACTATGGCATTAAATTGGTTTGGCCAGCCAATGATATATTCACGAATAGCTGATAATGTATCCTTATCTGGATGCCAAACACCACCGGCGATATAACAATCTCCTGGTCCAACATGGATATAATACCCAGCGCCCATCCGTTTTCTTCCACCGGGGTTCATCCCGGCGCTAAACCAGGTCTTGTATGGTGTTTTATCATTCGAAAAACGAATATCACGATAAATACGAAACAAGCAGTCTTTTGGCTCGGTACCAATCATATCCGGATCGAATTCTGAAATTCGAAAAAGTGTCATGGCCAAAAAATCGATAAAATTCTGTTGGGAATCCTTAAACCGATCTTTATTGGCATGATACCACTCCCGGCGATTATTCTTTTTAAGGTCCGCTAGAAAATCAAATGTAGATTGGTCAATCATTGTTTTTCAAATATAATGAGTTTTTCACGATTCTTTCTGTGTTGAATGGATATTTCTGGAAATTCTTCCCTTTCAATAATCCAACTATTTTTGAAAATGGATTTTACTTCATCAATTGTTATTCCCCATGGCGGGCCTCCATCTGCCATTGTTTTATCCAGAGGAAACCAGAGACCGATCATTTTTCCGCCCGGTTTTAAAATTTTGTATACCAACCTTTCATATTCCTTCCGGCGCTCGGGGTTGATGGCACAAAAACAAGCTTGCTCAATAACATAGTCAAAAACACTGTCATATTTGGGTGTCAGACAAAATATATCGGACTGGCGTATCTGGACATTCACATTTTCTTTTTCAGATATTGATTCCAACGCTATTGTTGCTGATGGCGCAAAATCGACTGCTGTAACCTCGAATCCCTTTAGAGCAAACATGACCGCATCATAACCATGACCGCAGCCTACAATACATACCTTGCCCCGGTTTAGCTCATCAGCAATATTATCAAAAACAGGTGTGACGCCACCTAGATCCCATCCCGCATCATCTTCCAAATAAATGTCTTCCCAAAATTGGGCCGCGTCTTCTTTATAAACCAATTTCACTAACAGAAAAGTAGCGTGATTCCGGGTGTGGAAAATACCACCCACATACCGAAGCGGCCGGATACATAGCCCGGGTTTCTGTTAAGGTAATGCCTGTATTCTCTTCCACCTCAAGTAATGACCAAATCTTATCTTTTTCTTCGTGGCTAGGGCAAGACGGGTAACCCGGCGCTGGGCGTATACCCTTATATTTTTCTCTCATTAATTCTTCATTACTCATTTGTTCATCAGAAGCATATCCCCAGAATTCCTTCCGGACCCGTTCGTGCATCCTCTCCGCCAAGGCCTCCACTAAACGATCCGCCAATACTTTGGCCATGATGGCGTTATAATCGTCGTTTTGGTCTTCAAATTCTTTTACGATTGCTTCTAAACCATGTCCGGTAGTAACGGCAAACATTCCGAGAAAATCATCTTTTGGTGCAATAAAGTCCGCCAGACTGTAATTGGGCTGATCTGCACCCTTATCCACTTGCTGGCGAGGAAAATTGAATTGAACACCTTCTGAAAAAACAGTTTCATTTTCCGCATGTGCGGGGTAGATACCAATGACAGCCTTGGCAGTTAATAATTTTTCATCCACGATCCGCTGCAATAAACCCTGACCATCAACTAACAGGTTTTGGGCCTCCTCTCCGTACCTTTTGTTGGATAGTATTTTGGGGTAGATGCCTTTTAATTCCCAAGCATGAAAAAAAGGTGACCAGTCAATATAATCTACCAGTTCATCTAGGGGATAATCCTCAAATACTTTTACGCCCTGGTAGTTCGGTTTTGATACCGGGTAATTGATCCAATCCACCTTAAACTTCCGATTCCGCGCTGCTTCCATTGACAAGGTTTTGATTGCGGTCTTTTTGGCCCTAGTTACACGTATCTGTTTAAAATCATCCCGAACTCCTGCTACAAAATCTGATTTTTCATTTTCATTCATGAGTTTGCTCACCACACCCACGGCCCGGGAGGCATCGATCACATGGACCGTAGGCCCGGAATAATTTTCCTCGATCTTCACAGCCGTATGCTTGCGGCTGGTGGTGGCCCCACCGATGAGCAGGGGCATGTCAAATTCAAGGCGTTCCATTTCAGCGGCTACGTGGACCATCTCGTCCAGGCTGGGAGTGATCAGTCCTGAAAGACCAATGATATCCGCTCCCTCATCACGCGCGGTGGATAAAATCTTGTCTGATGGTACCATCACCCCCAGGTCAATAACATCATACCCATTGCAGCCCAACACCACACCTACAATATTCTTACCAATATCATGTACGTCACCCTTTACCGTTGCCATAACGATCTTTCCATTGGATTTACCCGTAATACCAAGTTCATCTTTTTCCTTTTCGATGTAAGGCAACAAATGGGACACAGCCTTTTTCATCACCCGGGCGGATTTCACTACCTGGGGTAGGAACATTTTCCCGGCGCCAAAAAGGTCCCCCACCACATTCATCCCATCCATTAGCGGACCCTCGATTACCTCAATCGATCTGTCGAACTGTTGGCGGGCCTCTTCCGTGTCATCTTCGATAAAATCGTCGACCCCTTTCACCAGGGCATAACTCAAACGTTTCGCCACGGAATTTTCCCGCCATGATAAATCTTTTTCCTGAGATCTTTTGACACCCCTGTACTCTTCAGCGATCTCAACCAGCCGTTCCGTGGCATCATCCCTTCGATTGAATAGAACATCTTCCACCCGTTCCTTTAAATCTTGATTAATATCATCATACACCGCCAGCTGGCCCGCATTGACGATACCCATATCCATCCCTGCCTGGACAGCATGGTACAGAAAAGCGGAATTCATAGCTTCCCGCACACCGTCATTGCCTCGGAAGGAAAAAGAAAGGTTGGACACCCCGCCGCTAATGTGCACGCTGGGCAGGGTCTCTTTAATGGTTCGGGTTGCATCGATGAACGCCTTGGCGTATTCATTATGTTCTTCCATGCCCGTGGCTACGGCAAAAATATTGAGGTCAAAAATTATATCTTCCGGCGGAAATCCGACTTCCTCTGTTAGAATATTGTAGGCCCGAGTACAGATATCCACCTTCCGTTCGTATGTATCCGCTTGACCGTCCTCATCGAAAGCCATTACAATTACCGCCGCACCATATTTCTTGATCACGTTGGCTTGGTGTTTGAATTCTTCAACCCCTTCTTTCATGGAAATGGAATTGACGATGCCCTTCCCCTGCAGGTTCTTTAATCCTTTTTCAAGGACTGACCATTTGGACGAATCCACCATGACAGGCACTTTTGCAATATCTGGTTCAGAGGCGATCATTCGTAAAAAGGTTTCCATGGCTTTCTCCGAGTCCAGTAATCCTTCGTCCATATTTACATCAATTACCTGGGCCCCATTCTCGATCTGCTGCCTGGCCACCGACAGGGCTTCCTCGTAATTATCTTCCTTAATCAGGCGTCGGAAGCGGGTCGAACCAGTAACGTTGGTCCTCTCGCCCACATTTACGAAATTGCTATCGGGGCGTATGGTGACCGGTTCCAGACCGCTTAATTTGGTCAAGGAATCCAATTTGGGGATTTTTCTTGGTTCTACGCCCGCCACTGCTTCAGCAATGGCTTTGATATGATCTGGCGTGGTACCGCAACAGCCACCTACAAGGTTCACCAGCCCGCTTTCGGCAAATTCTTTAATAATGACTGCCATGGCTTCAGGCGTTTCGTCATATTCCCCAAACTCATTGGGCAGGCCTGCATTAGGATAAACAAATGCATAAGTGTCGGCGGCGGTGGAAAGCTCGTCCAGCCAGGGACGGATCTGCTCTGCTCCCAGGGCACAATTTAGTCCTACTGCGGTCAAGTTTGCATGGCGAATGGAATGCCAAAAAGCCTCCACCGTTTGTCCGGAAAGAGTCCGGCCGCTGGCATCAGTGATGGTGCCCGATACAAGAACCGGTATATCCCGGTTTTGTTTTTCCAGCAATTCACGAACGGCATACAAGGCGGCTTTGCAGTTCAGGGTATCAAAAACCGTTTCAATCAGAAAAAGATCCACGCCTCCTTCCGAAAGCCCTCTCGCTTGGTCGTAATAGGCATCTTTGAGCTCGTCAAAATTTATATTCCGAAAACCTGGGTCATTAACACTGGGGCTCAATGAAGCAGTTCGGTTTGTGGGTCCCAATGCGCCGGCGACAAACCGAGGTTTATCAGAAAATAATGCTGCAGTTGATTTGGCGATCTTGGCTGCTTCCAGATTGATTTCATAGGCCAGTTTTTCCGTATTATAATCCTGCTGAGAAATGGCATTGGCATTAAAGGTATTGGTTTCCACAATGTCCGCCCCAGCATCGAAATAGGCTTTATGGATCTCCCCCACTACATCAGGACGAGTCAGGCAGAGCAGATCGTTATTCCCTTTAAGATCGCTGGTATGATCTTTAAACCGTTCTCCTCGAAAATCTTCTTCTGTAAGGTTGTACGATTGAACCATGGTTCCCATTGCTCCATCGATAACAAAAATTTTATCTTTGAATATGTCTTTTATCCTGCTCATAATAAAAAACCCCGTTGCTATTCGGGGCTTATGACCTTTTTAGCAACGTTATTTCCTGTCGCGGCAATATGGTGCAAATCACGACTAATTAATATTAATTTTCTAAATATTAAACTGTAATCTTGAGTTTTCAAACAAATAAGTGATGGAAATAATAACACTTGCGGAGCGCTAGAATATAAGGTAGTTTTTCTTTTAAGTGATAGTTTCTAGGGGATTTTGAACAAAAAAGAAAAAATTTTTAACACAATTACAAATATTTAACAAAGTTTTTATCAGCGGGATAAAGCCCGTTCCTTCCTACTAGAATCCCATCACCTTAAAGATAAAGATAGCTGGTCCGTCTTTAGAGACGGACAGACGACGCTGTGCAGATATTAATTATCTGTAGGCAATAAATGCATAAAGGTGAAAATATGAAAAAAGAAATCTATATCAATGAAAGTATGGGTGAAACCCGTATTGCTATTCTTGAGGATAGTCAATTGGTTGAGGTATACATTGAAAGACAAGATAAACATCGGATGGTGGGAAATGTTTACAAAGGAGTGGTGGAAAATGTACTACCAGGAATGCAGGCAGCATTTGTAGATATTGGTTATGATATCAATGCGTTTCTTCCGTTTACGGAAATCCAAAATAACAAATATCTTGATGAAGCAGATTCCGATGAAAATAATAATAAAAATAATCGCAATACTGGATCGATTAAAGTAGATCTTCAAACAGGACAGGAAATATTTGTCCAGGTAATAAAAGAACCGTTTGCGGGTAAAGGTCCAAGGGTTACCACCGAAGTAGCAATACCTGGCCGATTATTGGTATTGGTCCCCAACGCAAAATACATTGGTATTTCAAAAAAGATGTGGGATAAGTATGAACGGAGGCGGTTGAAAAAAATTGCGAATTCTTTAAAAGAAGATAATTTTGGACTGATTATAAGGACTGTAGCTGAGGGAAAATCAGAAGAACAATTGACCAATGATTACAAAGCATTATTAAAGAAATGGCAGAGGATGGAAAGCAAGACAAAACGGGCAAAAGCGCCTTGTATTGTTTACGAAGACCTAGAAACAGCTTCCAGCGTAATCCGTGATTTGTTCAGTCCAGATGTGGAAAAAATAGTTATTGATTCAAAAAAATTGTATCGCAAGACACAAACCTACCTGGAGGAAGTTTCTCCTAACATGGCATCCAGATTAGACTATTACAAATTAAAAACTCCAGTTTTTGAGGGTATGGGAATTGAAGATGAGATTGCCAAGTTGTTGCGGCCTAAAGTTTGGTTAAAGAGCGGTGCATATCTAATTATTGAAAAAACAGAAGCCATGGTTGTTGTGGATGTGAATAGCGGCCGGTTCGTAGGTAAAAAAGGACATGAAGAAAACTCTCTTAAAATTAACTTGGAGGCAGCGCGGGAAGTAGGTCGGCAATTACGTCTGCGTGACCTCTCAGGATTGATCGTAATTGATTTCATTGATATGCGCGAAGTGGATAACCAGAATAAGGTATATTATGAATTGCGTAAAGAATTGAAAAAAGACCGTGCAAAGGTGGCTGTATCACCTATAAGCGAATTTGGACTGCTGGAAATGACCCGTCAACGCATTCGGCTAAGTTTGCTTGACTCAATGAGTGATGAATGTCCTACATGCCATGGTGCCGGTAAAATTATTTCTCTTGAAACACTTATCACGAGAATCGACCACTGGCTACGCAGATATAAAAGTAAATTCAGTGATTTACGATTACGCCTGGATCTACACCCCGAAAATGCAGAATTTTTAGACACCAATAAGAAAAAAGTATTACGTGGTCTTATGTGGCAAAACTTTGTACATATTTCTATTGCAGCTGATACCTCTATAAAAAGAGATCAATATCGGTTTTATCGAGCAAAAGATGGTAAAGATGTTACTAATAAGGTTGATATTGTATAGAAAACCTCCTGCACGTAACTTCGCGGGCTTTTAAGGTAAGCTATGTACGCAATAGTAGAAATATCAGGAAAACAATACCGTGTATCTAAAGGTGATACCATAAAAGTATCATCTCAAGATTGGAAAATTGGGGATCAAGTAAAACTTGATCAAGTATTACTAACGGATACTGGGAAAAATGTAACAGTTGGCACCCCCACAGTTGCTGGCGCTTCTGTGACTATAGAAATACTGGAACATAACCGCGATAAAAAGCTGCTCATTTATAAAAAGAAACGTCGTAAAGGGTACCAAAGAAAAAATGGACATCGGCAAGGATATACTTTATTAAAGATAAATAACCTTCAAGCGACTGGTACAAAAAAAGTAAAGAAAAAAGATTCTTCTAAAGATACTGAAACGTCAACTCCAAAGAAAAAGGAAACAGAATAATGGCACATAAAAAAGGTGTTGGCAGTAGCAGAAATGGACGAGATTCCAATGCAAAGAGGCTAGGTATCAAAGTAACAGATGGACAATCAATTTTGGCCGGTGGCATCATTCTCCGCCAACGCGGCACGAAAACACATCCCGGCTTGAATGTAAAGCGCGCTGGTGATGATACGTTATTTGCCACAGCAAATGGCGTAGTAAAATTCAGTCAAAAGGGAAAAACAAGAAAAATTGTCAACGTTTTACTTGCTGAATAATCAGAATATCTAATCCATCCTTTTATAACCCCACCTCGTGGGGTTTTTCATATCAGAAAATAGTTATCATATTGTAAGTTCATTGCACGATAATGATCCACTAATGGAGGTATAGATGTCTAGGAAAACAATCGCATTAATTGGCGGTGGTCAAATTGGCGGAAACCTGGCCTTATTAGCTGCACAGAAAGAACTGGGTGACATTATCATTTTTGATATTCCAAAGGCAGAAGGCATGGTTAAAGGGAAAGCGCTTGATCTCATGCAACTTCGTCCCCATGATGGCTACGACGCCAATATTACCGGCACCTCAAATTGGAAAAATGTTAAAGATGCTGATGTCTTCATTATTACTGCCGGGATTCCCAGAAAACCAGGCATGGACCGTGAAGATCTGTTGGGAATCAATTTAGGCATCATGAAAGATGTAGCTCAGAACATCAAGGAACAGGCTCCCCGCTCTTTTGTAATTGTGATCTCAAACCCTCTTGATGCGATGGTCTACGCTTTTCATAAAGTTTCAGGATTCCCTAAAAACCAAGTAGTGGGTATGGCTGGGGCTCTGGATAGTACGCGGTTCAGGACTTTCATCGCTATGGAGACAGGTTACTCCGTTCAAGATGTCACATGCATGGTTCTTGGCGGTCATGGTGATACGATGGTACCTATAACACGTTTAGCAACCATTGGTGGTGTTCCTGTTGCAGACTTGATTCCTGCAGAACGTCTATCTGAAATTGAAGAAAGAACAAGATTTGCCGGCAGTGAGATTGTTAAGTTGTTTGGCAATGGATCTGCTTACTATGCCCCAGCGCAATCTGCTATCGAGATGGCTGAATCGTATATAAAGGACAAAAAAAGAGTTATTCCGTGCGCATCTCTGTGCCAGGGTGAGTTTGGTGTTGACGGTTATTTTATTGGCGTGCCCACCGTTATTGGTTCAGGTGGTGTAGAACGTATACTCGAGTTTGAACTCCAAGACCATGAAAAAGAAGCTCTGCACGACACGCTAGCTGCTGTACAAAAGATAGTGTCTGAAACGGGTCTTTAGGTCTTATCGCTGTTAGTTGGCACATCAATATATACAATATCATCCTGTAGTTTTACAGGATATGACCTCACCTTAATTGTAGGATTTGCAATTGCGCATTCTGTGCGAGTATCAAATTCCCACAAGTGAAAATTACACTGAATCACATCTTCTGAAATATTACCATCAGCAAGCGATCCGCCCCTATGGGGACAGCGGTTATCCCAAGCAAGAATCTTACCCCTTATGTTAAATAATGCGATAGGTTGATCATCCACCATGATCAACTTACTTCCACAATCAGGAATATCACTTATTTTAGCCACCTGTTTCACAATAAAACCAATATCTCATTATTATTTTAAGCAGTGAATCGTATTTAAGGTATTTTTCCGAATTCAATTACCTACTTAGCCATTTTCAAGACTTGTTCCACCAATTTCTGGATGCCCTCCGCTGCTTCTTTTATGGAATTGGCCTCCATATAGGCAGGGGTTGAAACAACTTTTTTATCCTCATCTATTATAATCTCTTCTACAGAGCAAGTAATATGCTTTGCTCCCATAGTATTAATATCACTGGCAGTTTGATCATCAAAACCAATGGTTAATTCAGTTTTCTCGCCAAGTATTTGAGCCATCATAGCTGGTGCAATACAAATTACGCCTATGGGTTTGCCATCATTGTGAATTTCCTTTGATAGCCTTTGTACATCCGGGTTTATTGAACACTCAGCACCTGCCATTGCATAATCAGATAAATTCTTTGCTACACCAAACCCTCCCGGGAAAATCAATGCATCAAGATCATCTGATGTAATTTCTGCAATATCTTTAACATTACCTCGTGCAATGCGCGCAGATTCTACCAATACGTTTCTGGAATCATCCATTTCGTCACCAGTGGCATGATTGATAACATGTAATTGATCAATATTAGGTGCCATTAACACCATATCTGCACCTGCTTTATCAAGCTCTAACATAGTAATAACTGCTTCGTGAATTTCTGAACCATCATTTACACCGCACCCTGAGAGAACTACTCCAACTTTAGACATAATACATCCTTACCTATTGGCATTTATATTTCTTGACAATCCTGAATACTTTGTTCTTTTTACAGCACTGCCTTTGAATAATTTACGAAATCCTTCTTCATCAATTCTTTCCCAATCTTCATTCGTCCAAGATAATATCTCCTTTTTTGGATAAAAATAATTTTGAGTAGTAACTTGAGAAAATTTTTCGTTCCAGGGACAAACTTCCTGGCATATATCACAGCCATAAATCCAATGATGTAATTCTGAATGATTATCGGAGAAATCTCCCCGATGCTCAATTGTTAAATAGGAAATGCATTTTTCTGCGTAGATCTCATACTCTCCCAGTGCCTGCGTTGGGCAAGCATCGATACATGCAGTACACGAACCACATAGATCTTCACTGAATAGTTCATCATAATCCAACTCAATATCTACAAGCAATTCTCCAAGGAACAACCAACTACCATAATCTCTTGTGATTAGATTGGTGTGTTTGCCCTGCCAACCTAACCCTGCGCGCTGTGCCCAGACCTTATCCATAACTGGTGAAGTATCAACACAAGCAATTCCGTTTAGGCCTGGCATTTCTATTTTCAGCCAGCTTAATAATTTATATAACTTTGATTTCAATACATCATGATAGTCCTCGCCCCAAGCATAATTACTGAATTTATTATCCGAGTTTAATTCACTCTGTCCATGACCAGAATAATAATTCATACCCAATGAGATAACTGATTTTACATCCGGGAAATAGGTATAGATATCTCCTCGCTCATGCTTCCGCTCCGCCAACCATAGCATTGTTCCATGGTGCCCTAGTGATAACCATGTTTCCAAATTTTCTTTTTCTTTAGGGGTGGATACTGCTCTGGTTATACCTACTTTATGAAATCCAAGATCGTGCGCCTTTGCCTTAATACAATTTGCTAAGGATTCTGACATAACTAAATGTAGTATAAAAGATAGTGATTACGAAAGCAGACGTTCGGCCCACAAAATGCCGATGATCGTTTTTACATCGGTGATTTCTCCATTCCAAACCATTTGAACTGCAACATTCAAATCTGTGGGTAAAAGTTCAACAAATTCATCATGGTCGGTATTCTTTGCGCTTTTTGTCAAGTTCTCAGCGAGGTAAATCCACATTACTTCGCTGGCAAAACCAATTGCTGGATGGATTTTACAGATAAAGGTCAATTTACCAGCTGTATATCCAATTTCTTCTTCCAACTCCCTGCTTGCACACTTTTCTGGATCTTCTCCTGGATCTAGTTTCCCTGCCGGGAGTTCAATCATTTCAGATTGCACCGGATAACGGTACTGCTTTATTAGTGCAATTTTACCATCTGACATAATAGGTATGATACACGCTGCGCCTGGATGTTTGATCCATTCTCTGGTAGATGTATTCCCATTGGGTAGTGTTACTATATCTTTTCTGATATCCAGGAAACTACCTTTATAAATAATTTCTGAAGATATTTTGGATTCTTTTAAATCGGCCATTTTTTAATTACTATTATATTTAAACAGTGTAAGTATCGAATAGTCAGCGATATTCTGACAATAATTGTTCGGCAAGTTCAATCTGTTCCCAATCTCTTACAGTCTCCTCCGTTGAAGGCTGCATATTCGCAACCTCTTTCAACATGTCAATTGCGCGGTTCTTTTGACCATCTTTATACAGTGCTTGAGCTAAATATACCTTTTGATTCGGGGTCGCCTCACCAATATTTAGTGCTTTAGTTAGATACTTGATGGCATCACTATTGTCTGGCCAAGACAGAAAAAATGGAATATAGGGAGATTTGAAATGAACTGCCCCGAGCATGAAATATCCACCACCATTTTCATATTCAGGATCAAGTGAAATAATTATTTCAGAGTGCTCCTTCATAAGGTCCGCTACACCTTTACGAGCTGCAGTTATTATTCCATAAACCTCGGACCAACTGCCAAGATTTACTAAATACCAATACCGAAACGGCGCTGAATCAGGATATTTTTTGATATAGTTTTCACCTAATTCTTTACCTTTACTGAAATCGGCTTTTTGTTTTTCTTTGTTCTTGTGAACATACTTGCCACGAAAATAATAAGATTTAAGCAGATATAGCTCAGCATCCGTTTCAGTAGCGGAGTTTTTCAACGCATACTGAAAATGCTTGATTGCATTGGTAATCGGTTCAGGTTTAGCCGAACTCTTAACGCTACCCTCAAGACGCTGATTATATAAAGTAATTCCCTTTTCTAGTTCATTTTGGCTGCATATGCCGTACGCAACCATGAAACACAACAAAACACACCTGGAAAACATTGATGAAGTGTTTTAAAAATATTCGATATAGGTTATTTTCAATTCCCTATTGAAGTAGTCTACTTTATCGTCATCAAATAGTAGGTTATTAAAATCCAATTCAATATGCAGATGATCGACAAATGTCCACCGCACGGCCGCATTAAGATACCCCCCATTATTAATCGCTAGATTTTTACTTTGCATATCATTTTCATTCAGAGCAGCATTCCATTCTATTAATACTGATAGTTCTGGGTTGAATTCAAGATCCAATCCAAAAAATATATTGGGGTCCTCATCACCATCTGCTATTTCAAGAAAATTATAACTCATCCCAGCATGTAATCCAGCATTGCCCAATGGTGTCTGCCAGTTCTTGCTGGCAGATGTATAAAATCCATAGGCTTTTGTATCATATCGTTTCAAGGAATCGGCATCATTGTATCCACCAAAACCCTGTGTATTAATCCCTATGGCAACACCAGGCATAGATGTTGTTTCATCGATCAAGCGATATTTAAGATTTGCTTCCGGTCGCGGGTACCAACGCAAACTGTCATCGCCAATAAGATTGGAGGCTCCGTATGATAATCCAAACTGAAACCGGTCAGTAATGCCCGCTTGCAGTGCAGTAGACATTCCGCCACCTTTTTGGATACGCATTTCCATGGCAAAACTGCCTCTTACAAGGGTTCCAGCTGTAGGTATAGTTACTAGTGTGGTCGGCGGCGGGTAGGATGTGCCCTGACCAAAAATGGTTGATAGAATAAATAAACTCACGGTCAGTGCTTGAATAGTTTGGCTTTTATTCATGGTATATGGTCGGATTTATCCATCCAGTGATGGTACAATTTACTTCCCAAAATTTTGGAAAAGCAATATCAGGGGTAGATTATTTCACCATAACGGGAAACAACGGAAGCAACACGGTCTAGGGAGATTGACAATATATCCTGACCATTGGGTTCTCTAAATTTCACATTCTTTTCATTCACACTGATAAAGTCTATATCAAACCGATCTTCATTATTAGTAACAAGTTGATCCCATAGAGTAACTGGAATAAATGCCGGATTCGGTGCCACCATTCTGCTGGATCGTAACTCTTCAATAATTAGACCTGCTTCACTTAGCATATTCCCCGTTCGCGGGGGTGGCTTTTTATACAGTTCATCCGCCGGTGCCTGCTGTAGCGCCTGATGGCTTATCAAATTACCAGTGCGGTCATATTCCCAAATTTGTTTTACTTGCGCCATAATATCGTATTGGTATTTAAAACGGCGTACAATTTGTTTTTCCGGTTCCTTTATCCAGATTTCACTAGTCAAAAAACCTAGATGATCATAAGCAAATGAAATAGATCCATAATGACGATTATCTACTGTAAAAAAGTTTATCTGTTCAATCTGGTTCCCAGCTGACATCTGGAATTCTGAGCGCTGATCAAGATAGGGTATATTTACATTGTCACTATAAAAATATTTACGAAATTCGATGCCCCATGGTTCTGAACTGCCATAAGTAATCACTTTGTCTGGTTTATTATTTTTTTTAAGAATAGCACGACTCAATAATTTACCTTCCTTGTCATAGGAAAATATTTCTCGCTTGTCGGGCTGACTCTGTTCATTGATCCACTCTTTAAGAATCGGTTGTCTAGTTTCATTATAAGAAACGCGTATATGTTTTACCCCTCTCCTATCGCTCGCCAGCATGGGTTTATCCCCAAGAAAATCGCGATCATTGTTAAAATATTTAATAAATGCTGTTGCTTCCTGGGACAACAATAATCCTATCAGAAAAATAAAGTAAATACCTAATCTAATCATTGTATGGGTTGTAAATCTTCATCCAGCTTATTTGATAAACGGTAACGCAATATTCGACTTGTTGGTGTATCACATATATAGATAACACCCCGCTTATCTACGGTTACGGCCTGCGGACTAGTTAAAAATCCCTTCATCTCTTTCACAATAAATGTATCTACTTCGACATCCACATTCCCGTGCGTAACCCACATTGTAGTATCGACAGTCACTTCTTCTACACCCGCTTTTTTAAAGAACTGTCCATTGGAATCAAACACCTGTATTTCCTGTCCGTCAGTATTGGCGACATAAATATTCTGGTTCAAATCTACAGCTACATCTGCCGGGGTACCGAATCGGAAGAGATCCATGATTTCATTAGTACCCTCTTGAAAAACTGATTGATAAACTGTATATGCGCCAGTTACAACAGGCCTAACTTTATGAACCGCAAAAAAATCACCTCCCTGAGAATAATACAGATTACCAGCATAATCCACATCTATACCCAGTGGATCGTTTACGGTACCAGCACCCGTACCCTCTGCTGTTACAGTCTGCCCAAAAGTTCCAGAATGTACCCAAACCAATTCTCCATTTGATAACTGTATGTATTGAGATCGTTCTAGGAGAATTTTAATGATCCGATTATGATGATAATCCTGCGCATAAATATAATCATCACTATCCAGCGTAGCGGTAATACCTGAAAAGCTATTGTTCTCGCTCTCATAATATAAATCAGCGAATGTATTACGCGCCCAGGATCCCTCAAAAAACACATGCGGGCCTAAGATTGAATCGATCACTGTCTGTTCATTCGACCACTCAACACTAGTCATTGCCCAATCAGGATGATTCAATATTTCGAACCACTGAGGATTCTGATGACCTAACCTGATTGTGTCTCCTGTTGCTGTATATGAAAAAATGGCGGCGGCAGCGAAGGATTCAATGCCCACATCATTCCAATAATGATTCCAGCGATATATTCGATCACTGCCATCGATAAAATAGACATTCATTTTTTGATCCACATCTACATCAATTGGGCTTAATGCAGTATCGCCAATAATCTCAAAGTTCTTCAAATCATCATAACCACTAAGCACATTTCCACTTTGATCTAAAACGAATATGCGATTGGCGGCAGAATCTGCGACAAAAATGTGTCCATCTGGTGCAATAGAAATTTCAATGGGTGCAGCAAAGCCGTAGGTTTCATCCCATACGGGATTAACTAATAAATATGTGGTATCCCCTGCCGCAAATTCAGTATTTGTGTTAATTGCAGTTGGCAAAGTCATCTTTTCGATACAGCCTAACATCAGTAGGAAAATAGATAAATATAGAATACGCAATTTCATTTTAGAGAAATTCCTAACGTAAATCGTATCGGATCAGTAAGATGAATGAAATTGGAATAGGCATAATCAACATTAAGGATTACTGGTCCGGCAGGTATATTTAACCCTGTACCAACGGAATAATTCTGTTCTATTTTATTTATGCGGTATCCCGCGCGAATATGTAACATCTCAATGAAGGTATATTCCAATCCGGCAGCAATATTTTCTGCATTGTCTACGGGGTGGTTCAGTTGCAGAGCTAATATCAATACCTGCCCCGGTTTATCGATCACATCCATAGCCGCACCAACACGAAAAATGGATGGTGGAGAAAACTCCTGGAATTCTGTTCGGGAAATTGTTTCTTCACCCGTTTCTGAATCCAAATACTTCTTTTCAAATGTACCGGCTGGTTTGGCCTGACTGCCAAAATGAGATAGAGATGCCGAAAAACGCAGTGACCGGTATCCGGTCCAATAAAAAGTCCCCATATCCATCATCGGTGTACTTAGCTTATGTCCAGCTAAATCTTCCTGAACATGTTTGATTGTAATCCCGAAACTAAAGCGATCAGTCATTCTAGCGCCATAAGTAAGCCCAATAAACCGATCCTGATAAGTGAAATAATTTCCTGTACCGTGGGGTAAATACTCTGTGGTTTCCATCATTGGTGCCATATGTAAAATTCCCGCACTGAAACCGATACTATGGCGCCCTGATAATTTTTGAGTAAGAGCAAAATAGTCATAGTTAATATCAGCTGGCCATTTGATCCGCGAGGCGGAGAACTTTGTGCCAGAGAATTGGGCAATCACGCCTGGATTATAGTATATTGATGCAGCATCCTGCTGCAACGCAACCACTGCTTCACCCATGCCCTCTGCACGTGCACTAACACCGATCTTTAAAAAAGTAAATATAGACGTACCCGCCCTTTGGCCTCCAAGAATGGGGAAAAAGTTCTGACCAAGTATCGACCCAGTCAGAAAAACCAAAAATACCGTGTATCTATACAAGTATAACATTAAAAGAAAAACTGCATGCCTAATTCAATTGTTCGTGGACGGCGAAAGCGTGATGGATCATAATTTGGATTGGGACTATTGATCATGCTATAGGGTAATATGACTCCTGGACCATAACCCAAACCTGTAAATGAATTAATCCTACGTGGGATCATTTCATCAAGTAAATTTTCAATCTCGAAAAATAATTTCATTTTCACAGTATTAATTTGAAATGTTTTAAATAGTTTCACATCAATCGTGCTGGTACCATTCAAGTCATCGAGACCCAGCATGCGGAACAGTTTTGGTGTGTAATTACTCAGGTAAGCATAGGGTTTATTATCTTCCCGAGTACCGATATAATATTCTTGGCCATTCACTTCAATGATTCCATCTGGATATTCCCTGGTACCAGGAATTGATCTCGTATAACGACGATTTGAACCCAGTTCAATTCTAAGTGAAAAACCCCAATTTGAAGGGTGGTTATAATAGAGATTACTGAAAAATTGCAGCGGTCTATCCCAACTCATATAATTTTCACCCAATGGTTTTTCTTGTAGTTCGCCAGCCTGGACCAGGAGATTATCCAGCGGTGTTGAACTTTTACCTGTTATGATGGAATAATTAAAATTGACATCAGCAAACCAGTTTTGCAGGACACGACTTTTCAATATGATCTCCACACCTCTGGCCCTAGCGTAGTCCGCGTTGAAATACATATTGAAGCGCAGGTGTGCATATTTAGGGTTCGAGGGTGAAATTGTCTGGGACGTTTCATAATCAAACATATCTTTCCAATAGGCTTTCATTTCCAGTACCTGATCCTCACTGAAACGGTGTTTTATACCCAATTCATATTGCACAGTTGTCTTGGGGTTGAGGTTTGGATTACCAAAAACCTGATAGGTGGATTGGGATGTAGATTGCAGTTTGGCGTATACATACTGAAAAGTGGGTAATTGTGAAAAATGGCCATAGTAGAAATACAATACATCATTATCAGTTACCGGATGTGATATACCAAATCGCGGACTGAAACGCCCTTTCACTCTGTAACCAAAAAGATTAAATGTTTCTTTGTGAAATTTTTCGCGGGCAGCGTCGGTAATAATGACTGTGTTGGGGTCATTTATCGCATCTTCAACATATTTGCCAGGAAACCAATAATCATACCGCATACCCAGATTAACGGTCATGCCTTCAAAAGTGATACGGTCTTGGAAATATAATGCACCAAACAATGTGTTAGCTTTATAGGCATCATAATTCGCACCGAAACCAGTGCTACCGATCCAAGGTTCATCAATATCCAGCACCTGGATCCTAGTAAGTGTATTTTCAATCCCTGCCTTGATTTTATGCCTTGTCTGTGTGCGATAAGTCCAGTCAGCATCCAAACGGTAGTTATCACTGATTAGGTCATACCATTCCGGAGCGAAACCAGTATCATAAAATTCATCACCATAGGTCACCAGTATATTCCCATCGCGGTCTGTAACTGTATAGTTTATTGGTTCCAGATCCAGCCGTTCCTTGTATTCGGACCAGTGCAGATCCTGCACAGTGCTGTGCTCAATTGTAATAAACCGACCCATAGTCACTTCATAAAAAGATTGGGTATTCAATGTATGGGTCCAATTAATATTTATTAACCGGGTTTCACGGGTGACCGTATTATAATTATCCAGAATCTGGATGTAACTGTACGGGAAATACGTAGATGAGAAAGCTCTGGGCATGAAAAATCCCTGATTAATATTCAATGATAGATCATAAGATAAGCTGAGTTTTCTTTTGGCAGAAATATTCCATGTCAGCTTGTAAAGTACATGCCAGTCATTGTTCGATCGCGGTGCCAGAGACTGCAGGAACTGATCGGCTGATTCTTCACTCAACCCTAGTGGTGGTGTCCAATTACGGTGCGGATAAAGTGTACCTGCAACAGGAAGATTGCCATCATAAACCTTACCGTATCCATTAAAAAACATGGAAAATTTTCCTGGTAAATCAGTGCCCAGAACTTTTGGCAGTAATTCTAAAAAGGGATCAGGCCCGCCAAGATTAAATTCAATTCTATCTGTATTATAGTGCGCCAACATATCTTTTGTCATACCCCAATTATCACTGACATATTTGAATGCGCCTTCGAAATTATCTCGTCCTTCCTTCAAGGTAATATTCACCACACCTGACATGGCCTGACCATATTCCGCATTGTAGCCACCGGTAACAATCTCAAGGTCCTGGATTGCATCCGCATTAATGAACAGGTTACCGGAATACCCTGATAAAGGGTCCTTAATGGATAGTCCGTCAACCAAAAAAAGACTTTCATCAATACGTCCACCGCGGATATGAATCTCATTATCTTGTTTGGTAACTCCGATCTGTTCCGCAAGAATGTCTTCCACACTGCTGACAACCTTGTTCGCTATCTCAGCACTGCTGACTCGGGTCATGGATGACGTTTCATTCACGTCAAAAAGAGGTTTTTTACCCATTACCACCACTTCTTCGCCAATCGTCAGGACAGTTTCTTCCATAATGAAATCCAGGGTAATGGATTGGGCTGGTTCCAATCTGATCCCCGTTTGCAAGACCACTTTATAACCAATGATCGAAGCTTCAATATCATATATCCCAGAGTTTATTTGTGGAATGTTGTAATATCCATCTGCGTCAGATGCAGCACCATAATATGTACCTTTCACAATAATATTCACTCCAGCAAGACCTGCATCGTTCTCGCTGCTGGTAATGCGACCAGATAATTTACCATTCCCCTGACCTGTAAGAATTGCAGTCCAAAAAAGGACAAATAACACCCTGATCATTGAAATGCTACTTTCAATAAATAACTGATGAATTTCCCCCCCGAGCCATTCCCTTCTAATAATGGCTGGCTGCCATTATGCATGGGAATCGACATAAGTACAACTTTTCCAGACAGCTGTGTTGGCGAAACCTGAAACTGACCTATTGAACAAACAGTAGGTGTCCCTGTCCATTCATCACCATCACCTGGCTCAGCTAAATTGTAGAGAGTTTGCACCATCGCAAATTGATCTGCATCGGGTACAAATCCTTTTACCCGAACCGCGATCAAATTTGAGATAATAAGATCTAAATCTGTTGAAACTTGGGAATCGAGCGAACGACCAGCAAAAATCCGACCCATCGGATTTAAAACAAATGATGAATCCAATGGAAAGAACACAAATGTGGAATCTTTCAATTCAGCTACATTTAATAATATATTTCCACCAGAGGCTATAAAATTAGATATGTTCGCACTTGCATCCAGGTATGTTTCTATACCTGTATAGGCAGAATACCAAATAACATGGTTAAAATAATCAAGCGTGGCCGAAATATCAGTACTGGAATACGGCAATTCCCTGCCGACTTCCCAAACGGAATAATTTCCCGGGCCCAAAACTGTATCCAAAATACTTCGATACCATTGCTGGGCGTTATTCTGGCTATCTTGAACAAAATCATCGATTAATAGTACATCACCTTGAACAGGAATTACTTTCCAGTAATCTGGTTCATTTTGGTTTTCTGTATCTGGGAATTGGACAATTTCACTCTCTGCTCCAGCTATGTCTCTTGCTTTAAGGTAAAGTGTGTGATACCCTAATTCCAGGCCTGTCAGGGTTATACTTGAATAGGCAGCTGCTGATAATTGTGTCCAACAAGTTGTACACGTATCATCCAAAGCATAGTAAACATCAGTGATTGTTTCTACACCATCCTGGTCTAACACATCCCAAACAAACGTTCGTGTTGGAAAAGTAAGACTAGTATCACCGCCAATATCAGCTACAAATGGATTACTGCGAAATCGAAAATTAATACTGGGTTTTGAATTACGTATCGGCAGAACAATTTTCGCTGGTGTTAGATCAACCAAACTATCGTTATCAAGAGCCTTGATTTCAAATGTGAACACATCCAAATCTGACCGTATTGGTACATAAAAAAGTCCTGCCTCAGTAGTGGTAAATGACCATGCAGAATCCACATTCCATTTATAATAATAGCCTACTACATCACCATCAGCATCTTCCCCCCACCAATGAAGTTGCTGCTTGCTGGTAGTTATGGTCGTGAATGCTTGCGTCAAGGTATCCCAAACCATGCCAGGTTCTGGTGTTTCATTAATAGCATAGACTGGTTCGCCGGTTATTGAATCAATAGCAGCAAATACAGTATCTGAAGCTATCAAGGATAAATATGTTTCAGGGGCGCGGGGATCAATTGGATTTGATAGATCCTCGTATTCCCACAATGTGCAGGAAAAAATTAATAAAACACTGCTGATCAGGTATAATCTGTTCACAAAATAAAAAGGCAGGGGTTACGAGAACCCCTGCCTTAAACGCGAATTAACGCACCAGAATCATCTTCTTGTGATCAATAAATTCACCAGCCTTAATCCGGTATAAGTATGGGCCAGAACTTACTGGCTGGCGACTATCGTTCATGCCATCCCAATTGATCACATACATGCCCGGATTATAATTATCATTTACCAGCGTGCGGACCTTACGACCCAGCATATCATAAATAATCAGTCGTACATTTTCTTGCTTACCAACCTCAAACCGGATTCGGGTTTCAGGGTTAAAAGGATTGGGATAATTATTATACAATGCAAACCGCCGCGGCAGAGATTCAAAATTCTCATCCACGCCCAATTGTCCAAGATCCGCTAAATCCCGTACCTGAATCTTGTAGGTTCCAAAACTGAAATTGAAAATACCGGTTACCTGACTAAGGGTAGTACCTTCTTCAAGTGTACTCATGTAATTGTCTGCTACTATAGTAGCCATATCATCGTCAATTAGACATTCTACACCTGAATCATCTATAATACCCCAATCATATGCATTCATAGCTGAGATAGTCACACCTGATACTGTTACCAGGCAGCCTTCATAGGATTCAACTTCTTCTGCATCCTGGCCCAGATCAGCTGTACTGACGCTCATAGATGCCATACTGTTTCCAGCACTGTTTACAGTCACTGCAGATACATTGATAAGCTTTGTATTACCATCATACTTAAAGTGCCATTCCGGATCAAATTCTTCTACCGTTCCAGACACTGTCACTTCATCGCCGCGACTAAGCATGGAATCATCCCAGCCATCGAAAACAACACCACTCCATTGTGCACTTGCACTTTGAAATGCATAAGCTGCATAACCACTATTGTATTGGGCAGTATCAGCAGTAACTATACCGGTGACTGTCACATCACAGCCATTATAGGGTGATTTACCGTTCGGCCAGGGAGAATGCTGGACATTATTTATTGTCAATGCACTGCTTGATGTATCATATCCAAGATAATTTCCATTATCAGTGTCTGGAAATTCAGACCATTTTATTTCAGATTGATCCGCTCCATCATCGGCAGCTTTAACAAAATATTCAATGAATGCACCATCTGTTCCACTGGCCGGGATTGATCCAGACCAGGTATCATCAACAGTATTGCTCATATCAACAATGTTCCAATCTCCGTCATCTACCCTGTAGTAGATATGTGCTTCAGAGATAGTTGAATTGTCTGTAATAACAGCGCTAACTGTTACCACATCATCAACACCTGGTACACATGGATCACGGGAAACATCCGTAATATTTGGCGGTCCCGCTCCAAATTCAATATCAGCAACATAAAGCGGTTCGATCTTGTAAGCTGTGGAATCAGCATTCGTTCCGTAGTGGTGATACACCCAGCCCCTTATTGAACTTACATAGGAACCAACTGGCGGCCTCCCCACAGCTTCTTGCCAAACAATTATACTATCTGAATCATCATCGACATTCACTTTCCCAGTACCATCATCGATAGACCATTCTCCATAGGGAAGATCACTTTGAATTACGATAGCATTGGTCGCCCTAACCATTACTGTCCCCCATTGTTCCGCTTCAGTGGGCCAGCGCAGATCGCCAGTATTAACATCAGCAGTATCGGGCAAGGCAACACCTACTTCAAGTATATTAACTGGTTCAGTAATAAATAATTCGGTCATATTGGCTGGACCAGTTGAATATTCATAGACATATCCTGTACATTGGACACGATCACCTTCGAATAGAACTGGAAAGGCTGAGCTATCGGGATCGTAAGAAAGAATGGAACTCCAGGGTCCACCATGTT
>CAJXWT010000021.1 GCA_913062595.1 uncultured Fidelibacterota bacterium | reverse complement strand
TATTATTAATTATTATACCGGTGTTTGCGCAGGATGTCTGTCCGCCGAACAACTTGACTGTCACACCTGGGGTTGGCACTCTTAACATTGCCTGGGAAAACCCCGGTTTCTATTATGGCACTCACGAGGTCAGTCCTCAGTCTTCAAATTACCACACTGGATCTGTTGAAGTGAATTCCGGCTTTACTGAAACCAGCAGGATTAAGAGTATCAGCTACGAGGTTGGTTGGGCCATGTTTGATATTTCCAGTTTGCCACCAGGCATAGAGCCATTAACCGTAGAGTTTAACTTTTACATGTACAGCACTAATTATCCTTACTGGGCTGTGACTCCAGTTACGTCTAATCCATTGACCACAGTCTTTAATGCGCTTTATCAAGATATTATTGATGGAGCGGGCTCAGATGGAGTTAATGACTATGGTTCTTTCTACGAAGCGGAGGATTTCAGCCCAGGTCAATATACGTATCCATTAGTAGGGTCGATTTTTGAGGATATTGCCAACGCTAGCACCTCACAAAACTGGTTCACCATCGGGATTGTTGATTTTGACTTCAGCGAATCATATTTTGTTATGTTAGAAGGCTGGGCTCAGGCGAATCCGCCTTCATTGACTGTCACTTATGGAGAGGGTGAGCGTTACATAGTACCAGCCATACCATACCCTGGTGCAGACGCTGCAGATATTGCTGAATACAAGCAAGCAGTCAGTAATGGCCTGCAGGAAGAGGTGGAAACAGAACACGCCCAAGTTGTAGTTAACAACGATCGTAACAATGCCCGCGATTGCTTAGGTGCGGTGGGTTATTACATTTTTATGGATGGCGACACATTATTATATAGTACCCGCAATGAATTTGAAATGGAAGGAACCATTGGTCAGGAATATTGCTTTTATGCAACCGCTGAAGTGGACGTTCCTGATTCCGCCATAGTAATCAGTTCCGATACAACACAGGTAACTGATAGTGACCTGTTTTTCTCTGAATATGCGGAAGGCAGTAGCTACAATAAATATCTGGAAATCTATAATGGCACCGGCGCAGATGTTGATCTGAGCAATTATCTGATAATACAAATCACCAATGGTGGTAATTGGTATGAAAACATAGACACGCTTAGTGGTACGCTTGTCAGTGGAGATGTTTATGTAATTGCAAATACATCAGCTGATGCTAGTATATTAGCGGAAGCAGATTTAACGGAATCTGTAATAACGAATTTCAACGGTGATGATGCTCGGGGCCTGATCAAGGTAGTAGACGGCGACACAACAGTTCTCGATTATATTGGATCCGCCCCTGAAGATCCAGGTAGTGGCTGGGCGGTTGCGGGCGTTCCCAACGCCACAAAGGACCACACCCTGGTAAGGAAAAGCACAATCACCGATGGAAATACCAACTGGACAACATCGGCAGGAACGAACACTACAGGTTCAGAGTGGATTGTTTATGACCAAGACACCTGGTCCTATCTAGGGTCACATACAATGTATGTTGTTACCTTGGACACAACCTATGATATAACATGGCATACGGAATACTCAGCGCCATCAGATACTGTATGCGGAATGCCAGTAGAATTCCTTTTATGTTCCACGGACAATTTTTTTAGCACTTCTTCCTATACAGAATTAAACCTTAATTGGACAGCGCCCTTTAGGCCTGGCCATGTAGAGGCCTGGGGATGGTTTTATGGGGGTATTTCTGAGAATCTTCCAGAGATAGAAAATGTTACTAAAATTGCAGCCGGCTACAGCCACGGACTTTTTCTGAAAAGTGACAGTACTGTTTATAACTGGCCCACAGGTGGTTATCTACAAATACCAGGAAATGTAAACCATGATTTTATAGATATAGCAGCGGGTTGGTTTTTCAATATTGGACTACGTAGTGACGGCACCATGTATGGCTGGTGGTACAGCGAAGAAGGCCAGGGCGAACCGCCTGATAGTGTAACAGATGCGGTGGCCGTTGCTGCGGGTAATACCCACGCCATGGCCTTGCGGAGCGACAGTACAGTAGTTGCCTGGGGTTCGAATGCCTATGGTGAAACCGATGTGCCGGCAGGATTGAATAACGTGATTCAGATCGACGCAGGATACTACCACAGCGCCGCACTCAAGTCTGATGGTACGGTGGTGGCCTGGGGTAGGAATATTAATAGTCAAACCGACGTTCCAGGTGATTTGACTGATGTTGTAGAAATTGCCTGTGGAGGTTACCATATGCTAGCCTTAAAAAGCGATGGTTCCGTCGTTGCCTGGGGTCAGAACTATGATGGCCAGGGTACAGTCCCTGCAACCCTTGGTGAAGTTGAGAAAATTGCTGCTGGCGGCTATCATAATATGGTTTTGAAAAATAATGGCTTATTGGTTGGTTGGGGACAAAACTATAACTCACAGACGATTGTTCCGGAAGGCTTTGAAAATGTTACCCAGATTGCCTGTGGTGACGCTTTTACAGCTCTTTTGCTGGCTGACCCTGGGGAGGATTGTGGTACGCTAAATGGTTATACAGTTTATGAGGACGGTGATTCCATTGCCTTTACTACGGCATCCAACTATACAGTTACAACATTGGAATGGGGAGAAGAAGCCTGCTATAATATTGCTGTTAATTATGACCAGGGATATTCATCCTGGACTGATACAATATGCGCTTCATTGATAACGCCGACATTTTGTAATACAGATACACTAGCAATAGAAAGCAACTATGATGCGATAAACTTGTTCTGGCCCAGCAGAGAAGGTGATAATTGCGGTACCATTATAGGCTATTGCGTCTATCAGGATGGTATACCTATTGACACCCTGAATGATATTACTTATACAATTAGTGACGCTGCTTATGATGTCGATTATTGTTACTATGTTACCTCTCTTTATGAGGAGGGGGAATCAGTAACCACAGATACGGTATGTATATCACTGATAACCCCGCAACTTTGCCTGGCGGACAGCATAAGCGCAGAACCGGGGGATAATGAGGCTATTGTTTCATGGCAGGAACCCTATATATTTTCAAGAAACAGAGCTAATTCACAGATAGAGCTGAGAAACACCATTATGCCACTATCCATAACCAAAGAGCAAGATCAGGGCGGCCACCTAGAGGAAATACAGCTATCCATACTGCCACTGCAGAGCAGGGATGAAGACTGCGGAACCTTTTTGGGATATACTGTTTATCAGGATGGTGATTCCATCGCTTTTGTAGGTGATAGTAGCATTAGTTTTACCGCTACTGGCCTTGATAATGGCACGGAATACTGTTTCTCGGTTAGCGCTGTTTATGCTCAAGGCCTTTCAGCTACTACAGCAGAAGTATGTACCATTCCTTTTGCTGTTCGCAGGGATCATAATACTGGCATTGTCCAGGCGACCATAACAAACGAGGGCAACATAGGTTATACGCACTGGAAGCTGTCTAATGATAGCCTGGGAATAGACTCTATTGGCTTGGGGTTTGTTTATGCCGGGAATAATTATTTATTTGAAGCCGGCCTGATGATCGGAACCAGTCAAGATCAAATATCTGATTGTGTTCGTAATGATAGCGGGTGGAACCAGGATGAGGATTTTGTAGAAGTGGAAGACACATACATGAGTATTCTAACTCCGGGATCTATTACTAGCGAGGAAGGAATTGTAATATTAAATGACTCTGGCGCAGACAACCCCCTTGGTATACGTATCAATCAAAAAAGCTACGCTGATGCTGCTTTCGAGATGAGGAATGGAGTGGTTTTTCATTATACTTTAGTTAATGAGGGCGGTTCTGATTTATCAGGATTATATGCGGGTCTTTTCTTTGATTGGGACCTAATGGACCATTTAGTTAACAGCGCCCATTATAACGCTGATTACCAGATGGTGTATGCCCAGAATCAGGCCGAAGGCCCAACGCATTTTGCCGCAACCATGTTGTTGAATCTTGGTTTGGGTGCAAACATAGATGTGATGCATGATTGGGGTGGTGATATTTATTCGTATAGTGATGAAACGAAATGGTCGAATATGACCGGCGGAGTAAACGATGAATCCGTAATCAACGCAAACGTATCAACCTATACTGGTATTGGTCCTGTTGATATTGCTGCTGGTGATTCCATATCATTTGGTATTGCTGCACTCGCAGCCAATAGTATTTACGAATTGGAGTATGTAGCTAGCGAAATCCGGAATTTCTGGGATACGCATTTTCCTGAAGAATTGGGGAATGAAGGTGAAGTGGCTTTTCCACAGGTATACGCATTGCATCAAAACTATCCCAACCCCTTTAATCCGGTGACCAGTATCCGCTACGATATACCTGAAGCGGCCAATGTCCGGGTGGATGTTTATAGCTTATTAGGGCAAAAGGTTAAAACGCTGGCCAGCGGCACGCATCAACCTGGTTTCTATGCGGTGCAGTGGAACGGCACTAATGATCTAGGGCACCCAGTCGCCTCTGGCATGTATATCTGCAGGATAAACACCGATCAGTTCAATGCCGTGAAGAAGCTGATTTTGATGAAGTAGATCGTAAAACGATTTAAATAAAAGGTAAAAGGGGCAGGTGAATACTGCCCCTTTTTTGTTACACTATATAATATTTTATCTAACCAGTATCATTTTTTTTGTATTTACATATGCCGCAGTCTTCAGTTGATAAAAATACAGCCCGGCTCCAACGGGTAAGCCACTTTCGTTTTTGCCACCCCAGGTTATAGCCTTATAGCCGGGCCCTTGCACTGCATCTACAAGCCTCACCACTTCTCGGCCAAGGATATCATATATGGTGATCGTAACACGTCCTTGGGTGGGAATTTCATATTGAATCACAGTCCGGGGATTGAATGGATTAGGATAGTTCTGGCGCAGCACATAATCTGAGGGGACTGGTAATATATTTACGGTATGCAGACTCTGGTATATACTGTTCTCAACACCCGGTGTACCGTACAAGTTGCTTGAATAGTTCCAGCTTTCAGGTAAGGAATTATCAAAACTTGGGTTGATCAGTTCCAAGGTTGGACCTTCGCCATCTGCTTCCGCCGGCCAGGGGTCATCATCATCATATGTAACCTGGTCTATAAACACACCGTTGGCATCATACAGCCTGATTAATTCACCACCACCACTAAAGCCGAAATTCAGATTACCCACTACAGGGCCTGTACCAGGGAAAAATTCGTTGAATATTGCGGTGTCTTCAGCCAGGACAATAAACGCTCCATTTTCCAGGATGGTTTGTTCCGGTATTACAAAAACATGGCTGTCATCTTCATCCTTAAATTGCCACCCGGATAAATTAATTGCACCGCTGCCATTATTTGCAAGCTCGACCCAATCTTGGGTATCATAATCGTCTGCCGAATTATAGTTTATCTCATTGATAACAATGGCCGATGAATCGCTAGTTGCTGGTTCAAAAATGGCTGTAATGGTCGTATCAATAGAGGATGTTACAGTTATACTATTACTTGTGGTGTTTAGCCCGGCCCACCCAACAAACTGGAACCCCGGGGCCGGAACTGCCTGAATTTGTATTGGTATTTGATCGAAATACTGCCCCTGCCATGGGAAATTATACGCCTTAATTGAATTGATGTTAATCGAACCGCTTCCACCATCCATATCTAAGTGTAGCTGGTATGTTCCCACAAGGTTGAAATACGACTGGATGTGTGACCACATGAATGCATTGCGGTAGAAGATGAAGTTTCTTAGCGTGTTTACGTTATAATACCACATATTCACAGCACCGCCCCAACGGGCAAAGTGGTTGGGCATTTCGTCTGTTAATAAAGCTGTAATTTCATCAACAGTATTCAATATTTCATCTGGGCGAAATGTTGTGTTTAAATGATCAGCAAAATAGTTGATAAAATCGTTTTTGAATGATTCGTTATCAAGCAGTGATCTTAATAGAAATGTGGACCAAGGCGGGTTTGGCCACCAAGGGTCCCAGCCCCATATAGTTTCCGATGGACCATCAGGGTTGGTCGCAAACTGAAGCATATTATGTGCGTATCCGTCTGGCGTAAATAGTCCGAACGCAAAATCGGCATCAAATAATATCCAGCGCCAGCGGCCACTCGGCGTTCTAGAGCGCCAATACTTAATGTTATTCCCCGGCCAATCCCAGTTATCAACGAATATTTGCGTAATATTGTATCTTATAAAATTGTCAACGTTCATTGCTGATGTGATTACTTCATAGTTATTAGGGTCAGACATGTCATTTGCTTCAATGAAATTTAATAGATCAATGTAATGGGTCTGGTCTCCGTGGATGACCTGATTATCCCCTTCAAGCATATCAATATTGTCCGGATCTATAGGAAAGTGCGATGCTATAAAATGCTCATTTATTTTCTCGCGGATATTTTGGATACCCCAGTACTCACCATTGAGATATACAACAGCTGGTCGGTACGCTTGTGCTGTAATCCCAGCTCGGTCAGCCAAAATAGAGACTAGGCCATCCCTAAAATGTGTGTTACCATAATCATTGCCGGAATTTCGCAATACAATCGCTTCGAAACTTTCTATATCTTTTTCAGGGAATACCTGGTAATTAATAGCAGTACTACCGTATGATCCCCGCGCAAAAATGGTTAATGATTTTTGTGGGTAGGCGCGGGAAAAATTACCATATATTTTCACTCCTGCGTCAGTGCTGAAAGCAAGCTCTCCGTCTGGTTCAAACATTTCAATATGAATCGGGCGTTCCCAGTCCTGCCAGAAATTGGCTCCGAAATACGGGAAGTCAGAGGATGCATTTGGCCCCAATACATAAATACCTGAATCGTTATCCCAAAAATGCTCCGGATTCGTAGATAATGACACCACCGGGAGTTCTCCAGCATAATCAAACAAATATGATTGGGTGTTTGGTCTGCTGTTCAGCCACCCTTGTTTAATGGCCACAGCCCGTAAAATTGTATTATCCTCGATATATATGGGGCCCGTGTATAGCAATGAAGCATCATTGGGATACGAACCATCTGTCGTATAGTAAATTTCAGCATCCGGTGTAGCTGTTGACATTGTAATAGTACCTGTATTTGAAAACGGACTTCCCAGCTGAGATAAATAAGGAGGTTCCAGCACACCAGAATAACCGGCGGTTACGTTAGCGTTACCAGGCGTTGGTTCACCAAAAAATACCCAATCGGGACCACCATCTGGCTGCCGCCCTCGCGATATATCACCGAGCATAGTTCCTGTGCTAATGGAATCATGAACAGCGCCGCTCGGTGACGAGAGCACTAATATTTCTCCAGTGGATGATATTTTAAAATTTGTATGCAGGTTTATGTCCGCAACATCAAGATGTTCAGATAGGCCTTGAGCATTTTGAGGAGTGCTATTTAAACCTAGGGTTAAAAATGGGATGAGAGTTAAATCGGATGATTCCAGATTAAAATTATGCACCTGAATGGCCAACACGTTGGTCCCATTTTCTAGCAGCGATTCTACCGGATCGATGAGATATTCATCCGGTTCACCGCCCTGGTATATTTCAGCTTCCCGCCAGGAATCCGCGCCCTGGTCATAAGGGGGAGGTACACCCGGAGATCCAATATTAGCACGAGCAATTTCTTCACCATTTATATAAGCTACAAAGGCATCATCATAGTCAACGTGTAAAACGATTTTAAGGATCGATTCAAGATTACTAACGCTGAATTCGTGCCGTACGTAAAGGGACATAACGGGGTCAACTACTGTAGCATCATCGTTATCACCGTAACCGAAACCACTGGGGCCATTTGCCCACCCAGCGTCATTGAAACTTTGCTGATTCCAATTATCTGGATGTGGATTGTTGCCAAGGAAATAATTCCAATTATTTCCCCAATCAATAATTGTTTCCCAGTGCGCCACCCACTCCTGTCGATCTTTACCGGAGGCATATATAAGTAGGCGATCCTGCGGCATTATTTCTATAGCAGGAAAGATCCATTTGTAGGGTTCTAATGGATTATCGGTGATACCATAACCGCCTAGATCAATTGCTACCGTTCCCGGATTATAGAGCTCTATCCAGTCCGGGGTATCTCCATCCTCATCGAATAGGGTGGATCCATTAGAAGACATATATTCGTTTAGCACAACAACTTGTGCAAGTAACGTACACGCGCTAGTGGCAATGATTATAATAAGTAGTTGGTACCGCAATTGACCAATAATTCTCAATGTAATTTTATGTATTATAATGGCTATCTGTTTACTTATATCATAGAAAAATTAATTATTATATTTAATATATCCTTTATTGATGAAATAAGTATTAATCATAATAATTAAGAGGGGAAAAACCATGAAAAATTTATCACTAGCAATATTTTTATTCTCGATGCTTTTCACTGCCGGATGTGAAGATGATGAATCTTCAGTTGAGCCGCCAACTGCAAGATTCAACTACGCAGTAGATGAAGATAATGGGTTAATAGTTACATTTACTAATGTCTCATTAAATGCCGATACATATAGTTGGGATTTTGGCGATGGTGAATCATCAACAGAAACGAGCCCAAGCCATACATATGCAGCTGATGGGACTTATGATGTAACATTGACTGCAACAAATTCTGGCGGTTCTAATGCTGTTACTCAATCGCTCGAACTAACAGGTGTCTTAACACTTGCTGATCTTAATGATACCTGGAAAGTAGCTCCTGAAGCTGGTGCATTACATGTCGGCCCAAGCGCTGGAAGCGCAGAATGGTGGTCATTATCTGAAGCTGATCTTACTACAAGAGCTTGTTTCATGGATGATAAATATACTCTGGGTAGCGATGGTTCATTCTCTATTGAAATGGATGGTGAAACTTGGTTAGAAACTTGGCAAGCTGATTCTGAAATATGTGGCGCACCACTTGCTCCTCATGATGGATCAGGTTCATACACCTATGAAGCAACTGAAACAACACTAACTGTAAGTGGTGAAGGTGCTTTTATGGGCCTACCCAAAGCCAATAACGCAGGTGAACTTCCTGATGTAGATCTTCCTACATCAATCACATACACTATTGTAGAGTTTGTTAGAGATGGTGCTGGTAAAAGACTTGTATTACATATTGAATGTGGTTCAGGTGTCTGGTGGACATTTAAGTTTGTTTCACAATAAATAAACCAATATCGATAATATTAGATGGCAGAACAATCTGTCACCTAATATTATATTACCTTCATTCGTGAAATATCAAACTTGATATTTTCCACACTATAAAACATAAGCTAAAGGTAATTAATAATTAACTTTATCTATGAAATTTCTAAGGATATTCACAATCCTATCTATTGTATTTATTCTTAATTCATGTAATTCAGATGATGAGAAGAAGTTGCCTAGTATTTTTGTTGAAAGTATCCAAGTAGAAGAAGGAAATACTACCAATTATCTTGAGGAAACGTTGACCTTAACAAATTCTGTTGATTATGATCTATCCGTTGATGTACGTACTGTAGATGGTACGGCTATTAAAGGGAAAGATTATACTGATTTAAATGAAGTAATTATCTTTTCTGCTGGCCAAGAACAGGCCTCATTTAATATTGAAATTCTTGGTGATGATATTCCTGAGGATAATGAAATATTTTCAATCAGGCTTGAAAATCCATATAATGTAAATATAGTTAATAGTACTGCTACAGTTACTCTCATTAATGATGATGAACATATTTTCAGTATTCCGGAAACAGGTTACTCCACACCTGACTCATACGACGGGATGACCATGGTTTGGAGCGATGAGTTTGATGGACCAGAAATTAACAGCAATAACTGGATGTTTGAGATTGGCACCGGAAACGGGGGTTGGGGAAACAATGAATTACAATATTATCAAGAAGATAATACAAGTATAATTGATGGCAATCTTGTTATTGAAGCAAGAAGACAAACATTAGAAAGTAGTAATTATACTTCTTCCAGATTAATTACAAGAGGGAAGCAATCTTTTCAATACGGTCGTGTGGATATTCGTGCAGTTATGCCGGAAAGACAAGGTATGTGGCCAGCACTATGGATGCTAGGGAGCAATATATCACAGGTTAGTTGGCCTTCTTGTGGAGAAATTGATATTATGGAAATGATTGGTGGCGAAGGAAGAGATAATGTCGTTCACGGTACCGCACATTGGGATCAAGGTGGACATGTGTTTTATGGACAAAGCATGTCCAACCCATCTGGAAAACTAAGCGAAGAATATCATGTTTATTCAATTATATGGGATGAACAAAGTATTCGCTGGTTTTTTGATGATATCAACTACAATACGATTGACATAACGCCAGAAGCTTTAAGCGCATTTCATGATGATTTCTTTTTTATAATGAATATTGCAGTTGGTGGAAATTGGCCGGGAAGCCCAGATAATACCACCTTATTCCCCCAATGGATGATTGTCGATTATATCCGCGTGTTTCAATAAAATTATTAAATTTATTATTGTATACCGATCGCACCCCATTATTTTTACGGTTTTGTTATCCGTATGTCTATCTGCTTCTTTGCATGGGTATTTACGCACCTCAGGCCGAGTTTTTGTTGATGATAGCGGGGCAACAGTACAGTTGCGCGGTTTTGGATTAGGTGGCTGGCTAGTACAAGAAGGTTATATGTGGAACACCAGTGGGTTTTATGGCTCAACATCAGTGATTCAACGGGAAATTATTGAATTAGTAGGTGATAGTGCTGCCAGCCAGTTTTACAATGATTATTATTTAGCGTACATAACTGAAACGGACGTTATTCAGCTATCAGATTGGGGTTTTAATTGCCTACGTGTACCTTTTCACTACAAATTTTTTTCGCCTGATACAGGTGTTTTTGTTGAAGAAGGTTTCAATATCCTTGACCCACTACTTGAGTGGTGTTCCAATAATGAAATATATCTTATTTTGGACATGCACTGTGCGCCGGGGGCACAGAACAGAAATGATTTTTCCGATGGCAATGGAAATGAGGCTGGATTATGGGTGCATGAATATAATCGTGACTGGACAGTTGCAATCTGGAAATATATTGCCAAACATTATTCTGAATCGCAATGGATTGGCGGATATGATTTAATTAATGAACCCGTTTTGGAGGGAGGTTTCACATCAGGAAATTTGCGCCAATTTTTTATCGAGATAGTGGATTCAATCCGTAGCGTTGATCAAAACCACATTGTTTTTATAGAGGGTAATTGGTATGGGAACGATTTTACAAGCCTAACACCTCCGTTTGATGATAATATGGCGTATAGCTTCCATCATTATGTTGGTCCAAGCGATCAAACTAGCTGGGTTAACCAGTATGTAGGCATGAGCCAAGATTATAATGTACCATTATGGGTTGGTGAAATAGGAGAGAATTCTAACCACTGGGCTTACCACAAAATCAAATTATTTGATGAAAACAACATCGGGTGGAGTTGGTGGAATTATAAGCATAACAATAGCGTATCAACGTTGCTGGGTATTGACGTACCCCTAGGATTTAGGTCCATTCTTAATTACTGGTCCAACCTAGGGCCTCGACCATCACAATCAAATGCAGAAAGTGGTCTGCAAGAATTGGTTAGTGCATACCTGATAGAAAATTGTCGTCCTAATATTGGACTTTTAGCTGCATTCAATGATCCCGAATTTGGTACAAAAGCAAAACCGTATAAGGATCATCATATCCCAGGCTTGTTAGCGGCAGTTGATTATGACCTTGGCATTAATGGTGTTGCATATCAGGATGATGTTTATGAGGACCCAGATAAATTTGGCGGTAATTCTACATCTTGGAATAACGGCTGGTCATATCGTAATGATGGTGTTGATATTGAAAAAAGCACAGATAACATCGGTGCAAATTATAATGTAGGTTGGACAAATCTACACGATTGGACAGGCTATACAATTACAGCAGATTCCAGCGGTATGTATTCCATACGTGTACGCATTGCTGCAATAGAAGGTAACGGCAGGTTACAAATATATTATAATAATGAACCTATTACAGGCGAAATAGGCGTGCATAATACTGGAGGTTGGCAAAATTGGCAATGGAGAACAATTGGTGATAATTTTATCGATGCAGGACAGGGTCTGCTCCAAGTGAAGATAAAAAATATTGAATTTAACATTAAGGATATGGACTTTGTATTTTTAGGTGAAATTCAACCAACAATAGATATTTATGGTAATTTCCCTAATCCTTTCACACTGGGGACCACAATAGTCTTAAACATTACCCACGATGTATCGGGGAACTTGAATATATACAATACTGCGGGTCATTTTGTCAAGAGGCTATACGATGGTTCTTTTACCCCCGGAAAGATGGTTTTCGACTGGAAGGGAAAGGATCAATACAATAAAGCTGTAAGCTCAGGTGTGTATTATTTTCACCTTGATACAGAGAAGTTTTCCAGCTCAGGTAAAATGCTATTAATAAAATAGCATCCGGTTGTGCTGAAAAGAATAATTAAAAGATCTATTATTTTATTAGCACCACTTTATTTATTTGGCTAAAACGGTTGGTACTTACTGTATAATAATATATTCCTGTAGGTACGGTTTTGTTTCTATCATTCGTACCGTCCCAAACAATCATTTTATAACCAGGGGCCTGTTTTTCATTGAGAACAGTTTTTACATGATCTCCAAGTATATCGAATATATCGATTTTGACTACACTATTTACGAGTAACTCATAACTTAATGTAGTACTTGTGTTAAAAGGGTTTGGGTAAGCTGGGTGTAAAGTTATGTCTGTAGGAAATACTTGCTGAGATTGTTCATCTGTAATTTTAGCGTTGGCAGTGTTAACGAATCGTAGCGCATCGAAAACCACGTATGATCCCGCTGATGCTGAGTCAACCATATCCCGCAATATTACAGCACAATTTGATCCAGCAGGGATGAACAAGGTTGTAATAGTAGTAAAACTATCCGGATTGTTTGTTTGATCATGGGACACAATTGTTTTTGTATTATTCCCATTGGCATCCTTTATATAAATCTCATATAGGGCGTGAGTCGCAGCTTCGGTAATATTGGGCGTATATACATCAATATTATATTCTCCACTATCTGGTATTTCTGGAACCCAAATCGCATAATGAGCGCTATTATTACTATCTGTTAATGCAGGCACGGTCCAGGCGTCGTCATTATAACCGTTATTAACATAACTCCAGTTGGGCCCATAAAAGCGTTGAAAACCAGTATTACCATCATCAACAATTAAGTCTGATTTCCAGAGCCAGGCACTGGTAAAACCGCGTAAGTTAATTATTGGGTCTTCGTAATCACCCCACCAGCCGTAAGGATCAACAGCCCAGGGCAGTTCTTGGTCAAAAAAGTGGTTTTCCTTGCGTATTTCAAAATGTAGATGAGGAGTTGAGGCACAGCCCGTCATACCATTGAACCCAATGGTATCACCTGCCGCTACTGTTTCGCCAACAGCAACATTTAAAGGCGGGTTTAGATGCAAGTAACAGGTAAAATAATCATTATAATGATAAATGATAATAAGGCCAGTAAGCCCATTGGGTTCAATGCCACCGGGGCAGGGATCAGCGCCCGGTGAAAAGGCAGACCAGATAACGTAACCATCTGCTGCTGCAAGAATTGGTACATCCGATGGCATATGATAATCATTCCCTGCATGGCCATCATAACAGGATGCCCCAGAATTACAATTAAAAGCAACAATGTTTTCCGAGAAAGAATTACCGTCAAACCGCACATTAATCCCATCAGGTATTTGGGTTGGATAGTGGTGGTCTGCATGATTTCTAATTGCGTATTGTTGAAATTCTGGTTCGACATAAGGCTTGACTGTTAAAAATGGTTCCTGACCAGAAATGATCTGGGTAGCAAAAAATATTGCTAAGTAGATAGAATAGTAACATGATCTATTCATTATATATTTTCACGTAAAAGAATTTTATGAATAGTGAAATTTAAACTTGGTGTGAGTCATTATTCTGGACAAATACTTTTTCAACAGTTATAATCAGCTACAAAATATAAAGAGTTTTTGGGGACAAGGGTTTTCATCATGAAATATATTATAGATATTGATCGATTGGGTTACATGCTTGCGATTGTGTTTTTTTGCTCCTCCATTTCTGCGGCGGTAATTGACAGTTCGTTTACTGTGAAATGGCATGACCTTCCTTGGGGTAGCGGCGGATTGCATCCTGATGGACCGCCATGGAGTATGGTTGGACCCTATGATTTCGATGATGATGGCTATGGTGATTTTATAGTAACCAGTAGTTATACTAGCAGTTTTTGTAATGGCGTTTATCATTTCGAAGCGGTTGCCGATGATTCTATCGCGCTGCAGTGGTATTATTATTTTGGCGATTTAAGCTGTTCTTTTGATAATTACTCTAGCGTTGCTGTTGGTGATATTGATGGCGATACCAATCCAGAAATTCTGGTGCTTGCCGATACAGAGCCCGGTGTTTCCGGACAGCATGGACTGCAAATATTTGAATGGAACCCAGATTCAATGTCCTTTCCTTATTTGCCTACGGTCACTTGGGATATGGAATTGGATAGTGTCTGGGAAGCAGCCCAAATTGTGGCTGCGGAGTTGGATGGAGATGCAAACCAGGAGGTAATTGTTTCCATCATGAATGGTCCCTGGGGCACTACGGGTAGCAGTAATTTCATGATTTTTGAGCTGGAAAACAGCGATTTTGACTCTGCATTATGGCACATCGAGTATACTGATCCAATAACTACAAACTGGAGTGGCTATAACATTTATGTCAATGATTTAGACCAGGACAGTCTGATGGAAATTTATACCATAGCCTGGGAAAATTATCATCTCATCATTTATGAAAATACAGGCGCTGAGGATTTGTATGCGTACCAGACAGATTTTTTTGTCAGCACAGAAGTTAATGATCGAGGCAACCAAAGTATTGTCATGGCAAATTTTGACGGAGATGGTACGAATGAATTATATGCCGTTACATCCGGAACAAACTCATTGACCGGCGAACTGCTAACTCCTGGTTATTTTTATGCTATCGAAGGCATATCAAATGTCAGCCAATTGACCTTCTCAAATTTCCATTATCTCAATGATTATCTTGGAGGACTGCGGCAGATAAATACAGGGGATGCGGATGGAGATGGCAATCCCAATCTTTACCTGGCGGGGCATTATAACGAAGCAGTGTATGATTGGGAATTTATTGGGACCAATCCATTGTCAGATTCAAGCTTCACCGAGCATATTATATTTATGGATGATACTACAGATGATTTTACCAGTGGCAATGATCAGGGAAAAGTGCGAGTAGCAAAATTATTTGCTGGAGATATTGATAATGATAATTACGGTGACCTGGTATTTACTTCATCCAGCTTTGCTTCTGATAAACCACACATTTATTTTATCGAACACGATGGATCTAGTGACATGGCGAGTGATGGACAAAACACAATGAAACCAGAGGCCTTTTCATTGCGACAGAATTATCCCAACCCCTTTAACCCCGAAACCCAGTTCAGTTATCAATTACCTTCTTCTGGTATGGTGCATCTGGCTATTTATGATTTGCTGGGTCGAGAGATTTACACCGTAATAGATGGATATCAGCGCGCCGGTAATCATAATGTTTTATGGACGGGGGTTGATAACCATGGTATATCCATGCATAGTGGAGTATATTTTTATGTACTTATTTCAGGATCAAAAACCATAACAAAAAAATTGGTTCTAACTAAATAGGAAAACTATTTAGTATCATTAAGCCACTTTTATTGATCAGTAGGAAAAAATGATCCACTTAATGACGTATTTTTACTCTATTCCCTTAATACTGATATGTGCAGTAAATCTTGTCTGTAGAGGTCCAGATTCCCCAACAAAATGGCCAACCACCTCTTGGGAAGTCACCTCAGCCACATCTCAAGGGATGAATTCTGATTCACTTGCCGCATTCAGCGCAAAGCTGGCTAGTGGCGATCTGGGCTATATCGATGGTATGCTTGTTATCAGGAACGGCATGATTGTTTTTGAAAAAGAATACACGAATGATTATGACTCTCTGTTCAAAACCACAGGCACTAAACTGGGTAAATACAATTACTATGATCCTGTCTGGCATCCCTATTATAATAATACCCGTCTGCACACCATGCAGTCTGTGAGCAAGAGTTTTACAGCGGCTGCTGTAGGTGTTGCGATAAATGATGGTTTGATCCCAGGTCTAGATGCAAAGATCATGGATTATTTTGATGAATATGAATCTTCTACGCCGGACCCGAGAAGAGATGCCATGACGATCAGAGATGTATTGACCATGACGACTGGTATTCAGTGGGATGAATTTTCCATGCCTTACACAGACCCCACTAGTAACTGTGTTCAAATGGAAGAGAGCTTGGACTGGATCCAATATGTAATTGATCAGCCTATGGCATTTGAACCGGGTGAGAAATATGAATATAATAGTGGTGCCACGATGTTGCTTTCATATTTGATCAATAAAACTACGGGGCAGGACTTGGCTGATTATGTTAAAACAAACTTGTTTGAGAGCCTGGGGATAACAGATTACTATTGGAAGCACACACCCACTGGACTTACTGATGCTGAGGGAGGACTATATCTAAACGCTAGAGATCTTGCAAAATTTGGTTACTTGTATCTCTACAACGGTAAGTGGGAGAACAAACAGATCCTGCCAGAAAATTGGGTGGAAATCACCCACGCAAAGCCTGTGGATACAATTTGGCCAAATTTTAAATATGGTTTTCAGTGGTGGCTAATGCCTTATGGTAAAAACCATACCGCACTGCTTGCTTCAGGCCTGGGAGGGCAACGCATGATTGTACTGCCGGAACTGGATATAGTGGCAGTATTTACCGGATGGAATATTTACGAAAAGCCTGCTCTAGACTCTTGGATGGCGATGAACAAAATGATTGATGCAGTAGTAGATGAATAAATGATTGACCCTAAACTAATTGTTTTAGCTATTTATTTTTCGATTCTGTTAGGAATCGGATTCTTTGCGTCCAAAAGAATTACCAATATTAGTGATTATTATGTAGGCGGTAAAAAGTTGGGCTACTGGATAGCTGCTTTGTCGGCTCGATCAACTGGTGAATCTGGCTGGCTTTTGATCGGTGTGACTGGGATGGGTGCTCTCATTGGCGTGAGTGCATTTTGGATAGTGGTAGGCGAGGTTTTAGGTGTTTTTATTTCATGGCAGTTTATGGCCAAGAAATTCAAGCGCTTGACGGATGAATATAATTCTATTACCATTCCAGATTTTTTAGTTAGCCATTTTCGGTCATCGACAAATACGATCCGTATTATCGCCGCCGCCGCACTATCGCTTTTTGTGGTTATATATGTAAGTGCACAAATTGATATTACGGGCAAGACATTCGAATCTTTCCTGGGTTTCAATTATTACACCGGCATCATCTTGGGTTTTGGGATCGTCGTACTGTATATTTTTTCCGGTGGGTTTTTGGCAGTTGCCTGGTCAGATTTTTTCCAGGGAGCCCTGATGTTTGTCGGCTTGCTGATGTTACCCATTGTCGCTTATTTCAGCTTATCATCCGATGCATCCTTAATTAGCGGTCTGTATGCGCTTGATCCCGCGTTAATTAATATTTGGGGCCCCGGTGGCTTCAGTTTGCTCAATCTTGCTACTGTTGCAGGTCTTGTATCTATCGGGATAGGATTTATGGGATCACCCCAGGTTTATGTACGATTTATGGCCATTGAAAGTGAGAATGAAATTGAAAAAGGTAAATGGGTCGCCATTATTTATACACTCCTAACAGATACAGGTGCAGTAATGATCGGTATTTTAGGTAGATATATGCTGACCAAAACGGGTCAAGATCCAGAAGCAGTTTTAGGTGTAGCTGGAGAAAATGTTTTGGCCATTTTACTTAACCAGGTCATGCCTATAGCTATTATAGGTGTTTATATTGCTGCTGTATTATCAGCAATTATGTCTACAGTTGATTCATTGCTTGTTGTCGCTTCCAGTGCGGTGTCCAGAGATTTTTATCAACAGATAATCCGCCCTGATATTGATGAAACTTTCTTAATGGGTCTTTCAAAAAAGGTAACCCTAATTTTGGCATTTTTAGCTTTGGGTGTTGCTCTGCTTGTATCAGTTTTATTGCCAGATAGGACGGTTTTCTGGTTTATTATTTTTGGCTGGTCGGGTATAGCAGCCACCTTCTGTCCGGTAATAATCCTATCTCTGTCTTGGGATGGGTATACAGAAAAAGGTGCAATTGTATCCATGGTAACAGGTTTTCTATGTGTGCCTTTATTTAAATTTATTATACCTGCCATAGATGGCATTGGGATTTACTTTGATAAACTTGATGTTATGTTGCCATCTGTATTGTTGGCTATAATTGCTGGTGTCGTTACTAGCAAGACAATAGAATAGTCTTCAAGTGCAATACTATTATTTCACATTGATTTGGATAAGGTAATTTCAACCATTAGTATGATTCGTGAAAAATATATCCTTTTCTTGACAGTAATAATTCAGTGGGTGATGCTGTCCGGGGCGTTATCACAATCACACTGGGAGACAGCGATTTATGCAGAAGATACTTGGCATTATTTTGTGGGTACAAGCGCACCGCCCTCAAATTGGAACGACCTAGACTTTGACGAAAACAACTGGTCCTCCGGTCAGGGTGGTTTTGGTTATGCCGATGAAGATGATAATACCACTATTCCAAATACCTTAGCGGTATTTTTTCGCAAATCATTTCAAGTCGACGGTTTGGATGAAATCTTATCTGCCGCTGTCCACGGCGATTATGATGATGGCTTTGTGGTCTATATAAACGGGGTTGAGATTGCCCGATCTTTCAATATGGGTACCCCGGGGACAGCGGTGCCCTATGATCAAACTACAGAGGGTGACCATGAAGCAGTTATGTATCAAGGTGGTATACCTGATGTATTTATTTTAGATAATATTGATCTTGACGGTTTATTGCAGGCAGGTGAAAATGTATTTGCTGTTGAGGTACACAACGTTAATTCTACATCATCAGATATGTCTAGCATATTCTTTTTATCTTTTGAGTTAAATATGGGCGTTTCTTACTATGGAGCAACACCAGATTGGTTTTATATACCAATAGAATTCTCCACATCTCATTTACCTATAGTTGTTGTTAATACGAATGGTCAGGATATCCCAAACGAAAATAAAATAACAGCTCATATGGGCATCGTAGATAATGGCTCAGGAGAAATGAATCATCTTTCCGATCCTTATAATCACTACGATGGTTTCATTGGCATTGAGCTGCGTGGTTCATCAACCCTGTGGTTTCCCAAAAAACAGTTCGCCGTTGAAACAAGAGATAGCCTTGGAGACAATAATAATGTCTCGTTGTTGGGCATGCCGGTGGAGAACGACTGGATTTTTAATGCACCATATACAGATAAATCACTGATGCGCAATGTACTGATCTACAAGATGGCCCAAGATGCTGGCCGCTATGCCAGTCGATCACATTATTTTGAGTTAGTACTGAATGGAGATTATAGGGGTGTATATGTCATGCTTGAAAAGATAAAGAGGGATGACAACAGGGTGGACATTGCTAACCTTAATCCCGAGAATGTCAGTGGTGATGATCTTACTGGAGGCTATATAATTAAAATTGATAAATGGGATGGTGAGAATGTAGGTGGCTGGTATTCTGAACCTCAATTAGAAAATTACAGCGGATTTTATTATCAGTATCATTATCCCAAACCCGATGATATTGTATCAGAACAAAAGGAATATATCATTGATTATATAGACAATTTCGAACAGGTAGTGATCAGTGAAAACTTTTCGGACCCAATATTAGGTTATCCGAGCATTATCCATTGGGATTCATTTGTGGATTTTTTGATAATGCAGGAAATAACAAAGAATGTAGATGGTTACCGGCTTAGTAGCTACCTCTACAAGGATAAGGATAGCAATGATGGCCGTCTTATCGCTGGACCCATCTGGGATTTCAACCTTGGTTTTGGTAACGCGGATTATTGTGATGGCGGCACAACAACTGGCTGGGCAATAGATTTTAATTTGGTATGTCCAGGGGATTCATATCAAATTCCATTTTGGTGGTATTTAATTTGGTCTGACGAGAGTTTTCGCTGGTCGGTACAGCAGCGGTGGCATGAGCTGCGCCAAAACATGCTATCGAATGCAGCTGTAAATACAGTTATTGACTCTCTGCGAGACCATATTGGTGTTGCTGCCGATCGCAACTTTGAACGCTGGCCGACATTAGGGGAATACGTTTGGCCTAATTATTTCATTGGTGAAACCTATGAGGAAGAAGTAGAATATCTACGAGACTGGATAATGACCAGGATGGAATGGATGGACAATGAATTGCTGGCTACATACGGCAATGGGTATTTGGTTCCAGAGGTGTTTGCTCTAAATCCAGTATATCCTAACCCATTCAATCGCGCGGTATCAATTCGGTACTTATTACCCATAGATACTGATATTAAACTAGATGTATTCAATACCAAGGGAGTTCATGTCAATTGCCTTTTTGAAGGTAAAAAGCATGCTGGTATTCATACATCACCTTGGGATGGAAGAAATAAATATGGCCAGGATGTCAGTAGTGGGATGTATATTATTTTATTAGAGGCTGACAATTTGCAATATAATCAGCATCATTATACAGAGACCAGAAAAGTAATCTTGGTAAAATAAAATATTTGAAAATTTATAGGGGCCGTAAGGCCCCTAATGCACTCGCCGTGAACTGAGATCAGGAAAAAAACTTGACAGAGGTTTAAATCAGTCCGTACAATATAATACGCACGTAAGAAACCGCGGTTTGATGTGCTTTGATAAATAAATAGATAAATAAAAAAGGAGCATACCATGCAAAAGGGTAGCGTGAATAAAGTTATACTAGTAGGTCACCTAGGAAGTGACCCTGAAGGCCGGTTTACGGCGGGAGGAACCGCGGTTACTACGTTTAGTATTGCCACAAATGAATCCCGTCGTAATAGTGACGGCAATTGGGAGGACCATACAGAATGGCATCGTTGCGTGTTATTTGGTAAGCAAGCAGAAACAGCTGCGGAATATGTGAAAAAAGGTCAAATGGTGTACGTTGAAGGTCGCCTACAGACCCGCTCGTGGGAAGATAAGGATGGCGTAAAACGGTACTCCACAGAAGTAGTTGGTAATTCATTTACAATGCTGGGTCGCCGGAGTGCTGATGATGGTGGCAACCCACCCCCAACAGACGATGACGACCTTCCGTTTTAATTAGGAATGACTAAATATAGAGAAAGGGGATCGCAACTCCCGTTTCTCTTTATTTTATCACAAATAATGTAAAAACTTCGGTCGTGAAGTCAGTACGTACAAAACTAGATTCCTATAAATTGTTGCCGAAGTGGTACCGTTATGTGATGAGTTATTTAAATTTGTTCTTAGGCAGTATTCTGGTAAAGACTGATATTCGTGGACGACAATATATTCCCAAGAAAGGTCCGTATATTATTGCTATAAATCATTTCCATATTTTTGACCCAGCCTTGGTTGCGTATAGTATTCGTAAGCCGATCAGTTTCCTGGCAGCTAGTGATCAGGAAATAGAGTGGTATGTGATTTTAGCGGGGAAACTGTATGGATTTATACCCACGAACAGGTCACACTTAGCGCCTTCAACAATTAAAAAAGCCATACAGGTTCTTGCCGAGGGTGATATCCTAGGCATCTTTCCGGAAGCTACTGCAGACTTTGCGCTTCGAGAACCGAAAAAAGGTGTAACATATTTATCTGTTAAATCGGCTTGTAAAATATTGCCGGTCGGCATTGTCGGATTGGATGATATTTGGAATAATTGGTTGCGCGGCGTGAGACCAAAAGTGTCTGTTAGGATTGGGAAACCATTTTCAGTGCCGGAGGAATTCCCACCTGACCGCAATAAAAGAGAGAAACTGCTTAGCGATATAGGGAATGCTATAATGTGTCACATAGCTGCTTTACTTCCTGAGGATCGCCATGGGCACTACAGCGGCAACCAGAAAATAAAATATTACAAGGGCTGAATTATTCTGACTGTTTATTGATTATTAATATAATCAGCCCAATAAAAATGATTAGGCTGCCACCTACTACATAAAAAGGCACTCTTTCTGCAAATAATAGCCAGGCCAGGTAAGATGCAATAATTGGTTCACCTAATGGAAAGGCGGCAATAACTGTTGGTGAGACAAATTTTACAGAATAGCTGAATGCTGTGTGTCCTATTAGAGTTGGAATTAACCCCAGCATGAATAACCAGAAATAATCGTTTTTAGTGTATCCAAAAAGTAGGTTATCCAAAACAATGGAACTGACCAGAAGTACGATTGCTGATACGGTATATACCATTCTTGTGTAGGTTATAACCGGAGTGGTTTTTCTTACTTTGGCCCCAATAAGGAAGACAGATCCTAAAAAAACAGCTGATAGTATTGCCATAATATTTCCTAAACCTGTGTCATCCACACTCCCCAGATCGTCACCTTGCACAATAATACCTCCAACCAAAATGATAAAAAGCGCTGTGATAGTGATCCAGCTGAGTTTGCGGTTGTACCACAATCGTTCGAATAGTAACGTAAAGGCTGGTGCCACGATACCTAGAACAGTAGTGTTGGCAATCGAAGTTAGTTTCAAGGCACCGAACCAGAAAATAAAGTGCATTGCCAATAGAAAACCAGCGGCAAGTACAAGTCGGATATTTTTTGGTGTAATCGATTCTTGCGGACGAATGGAACTATAACCCCATAGCATGGCGCTGGCGGATGTCATACGCCAAAATGCAATAACAGCTGCAGGAACTAGCGGTAAAAGCCTAGCGATTACTGGAGATGTGGATATGGCCAATAATCCAACGATCAGGATCGTATAGATCCATTTATTCATTTAACAATAATGATCTATTCAATAAATGCTATGTGAATCAATAATCATCGTTATTTCGTTACTTTCTTATAATTATTGGGTACAAGAAAATGTCTCAACTCTAACGCTTCGCTGATTAGCTTAGTAATTTCTAACTTCATGCTGAAATTGGGCTCATCATCATCATCACCATAGCTCTTTATGACAGCTTTAATAATTTCCCCTGGAATTGGCTCTAGTTCATGAGGTATATTTTCTATTGTTAGCATCATGTTTGAAAACCCCCTGCCGAGAGGTGTAATAACACTGTCAGGTTTTCCCAGTTCTAACTCTAGCGCTCGGTTCAATGAATCTGCAAGTCGTAATTGTGGTAGTTCCGGTACAGACCATTCTTCCAATACCAGGCGACTTCCGTTGGCGCTGGTAAATGTGGTGACCCATTTTTTACTTTGTTTACCCAATAGAATAACATCATAATTCTCAACACGGGAAACGCCCTCAAGTGGATTGTCATCGTCTCCAATGGTCGTTGACCAGGACGATCGTTTTTTACCGGAATCTTCTTTTTTTGTTTCGGTAGTATCTTGTTTATACAACGCTTTTTCAAACGGCACTACCCAGTATTCCTTATCTTCAATATCGTACTTCCAAAAATTGTGGCTATTGATATCAATAATTTTTCCTTTAGACTTATTTACAAACAAGCGTGCGTAAAAACGCTCAGCTTTTGAGTTTTCAATTGAGTGTCGCATATTGGGACCAAAGGTAATTTTTTCTATCCGATTAATTGGACCTATGTAGGGAATATCGAACACCATGGTAAGTTCTATGGCCACCTGCTGTGACTGAGCCACAGTCACGTTATATGTACAAATAATTATTAATCCTATTTTAGTAATTGTGCGCATAATTGTTTCTAGTGACAATACCAGGTTTTTGATATATAAGAATACGCAGTTACTTTATACTAAGATACAATGTATTCTGATGCAGTGTTTCACCCTCTACAATATAAACAGTCTGGTTTGCAGGTATATTTTCAAATGTTTGATCTATTCCACTGGGCCAGGATACATCGATTTTTTCGATAGTGTCAATTGACCCTAGACCAAAATATATTTCTTTTGCGTTGGCGGAAAAATATCCCTGGCCAGATATAAGTGCCTGCTCATCCTTTACTGGGCCGGCAGTGATACTTACAGTCGCGCCGAAACCGTCACGATTTGATTTTGTACCCTCCAGCCGCACTTTGAGCCAATTATTATCACTTTTGGTTTCATTGTGAAATAGAATGCCCTTCCCTTGGTTGGGATCGAAAATATTATTGCCCTGACCATCTTCTACCTGTTGTCCATTGACGGTTACAAAAATGTCAACTTTACCATCATCATCATAATCAGCAAAAATCGCGGATCGATGAATACGTTTGCCCGTGGCAAGTATGCCAGATTTTTCGGAAATATCGGTGAATCGACCGTGCCCATCATTTTCGAACAGAAGATTGGATTGGCGGTTGTCACCACTAACTGAATTTAAGTGACCGTTGGCGAAGAAAAGGTCCAGATCTGTATCATTATCTAGGTCAAACAGACCAGGCGCCCAGCTTACTTTAGGCCAGGTAAGTTTGTGTAATAATGGTGATTCGAAATCATGCACAAACACCGCATTCCGCAGTTGGCCATCATTGCTGCTTTTGTTATCAATGAGCGTTGCCAAGGTATTGACCTCTGCCGCAAAGTTTGTGTATATCAGATCTGTTAAGCCATCCTTATTGAAGTCTCCCAACGCTATCCCCATACTGCCATCAGTGGTACTAAGGCCACTGGGGCCAGAAAAGGGCTTAAATGTTCCGTTACCGCGATTAAGGTAAAAACCATTGGCGTCTGTGTCGTTGGTAACAAACAGGTCGGGCAGACGGTCTTCATTAAAATCGTTGAATACTACCTGCATCGATTTTCTGGAGGCATCATCCAGCACACCAGTACTTGCCGTCACATCGCTGAATGTACCATCACCGTTATTTCTGAATAATGTATTTGGTAATCCGCCGAAATCCATAGGGAACCGTAAGCTGGAGTATTGAGGTCGCCGCGAAAAGTCAACATATCCAGTGACATATAAATCTAAGTCCCCATCGTTATCGTAATCACCCCACGCCGATCCGCCATACCACCAATCCTTGATGCCTTCCGGAAAGGCAGTTGTACTTACATCTGAAAATGTTTTATCACCATTATTTAGGAACAGCTTAAAATTTCCATAATTCGTAACCAGCAGGTCTGGATAGCCATCGTTGTTGTAATCAGCCGATGCTACGGCCATTCCCTCACTTTCATCTTCGGCGCCAGAATTTTTTACGCGGGTGAATTTCCCATTCCCGTGGTTTTCATAGAGGGCATTGGTTACACTGGCATCTCCCTGACAATTAACAAGGTAAAGGTCCCAGTCTCCATCCCGGTCATAATCGAACCAGGCGCCTCCGGACCCATTCATTTTGATTAAGTGAACGTTTGCAAACTCATCCAAAGTCATTAATCTGCCATTTGATTTCCAGTATTCCTTTTCCTCTTCAAAGACCAGACTTAATCTTTCATTTGTCGCTGCACCAACTACAGTAGGTCCAATTTCACACCACCGCGGGCGAGGGGCATAATGTACGAAGTCAATTCCAGCAGCAACGCTTCTGTCCTGCAGGGATATTGTAGATGCTGTCTGTCCCTGGAGATCAGTAGCGCCAAGGGATAGGATCACCGCTGAAAAGATATAAAAGTAATGAAGCATTGTTCGATCTTCTATCATCTGGAATTGGCTATCAGATTCCATATAATCAATAATTTACTAGTTAACCGTTATACTAGCCTCATTTATTATTCTTTTTATATTGGCATCATCTATTATGCTTGATGATAAAGGTATATAATCGAATTCTACTGTATTTGTCGCGCTGGCCAGTTCTGTTTGGGCTAACTGTAATTCTGTTTTTATCCGCTTAATTCTTTGTGTCATATCGTAATTCCCCGCATACATTTCTTCCAAACTTATCGATGCTCCTCCATGTAGTAAGTGCAGTGTTTCCTCTATAAACTTCTCCCTTTCAATTAGCATACTAATGTCTTTCAGGGATGAATCAATATGGGCTATGTGTATTTTTATGGTTACGAGGGCCTGACCAAACTCTCCTACCTTATACAGCAAAGGGCCCTTCTCAGGTGGCCTGGTTTTTCTTGGCGCACCCCGATGTCCACTGATAAACATGAAATCCGCTTCTACCAATGCATCTCTTGTAACCACCGCATCAACAAATGAACCATTAAACAATACCACCTGATAATCTGACCGGTTGGCTAACTTTTCCAATAGATCTTTACCGGTCTGTATTGGATCTTTAAGTTTATATTTATCCGAACTGTTTTCTAATAGATTATTTGTTAATCCAATCACAGCTATAGTAAATCCATTTCGTTCAATGGTGGTGAATGGCTTGAAAACAGGTTTCCCGGATCGACTGTGAACAATGTTTGCTGATATTAATGGGAATTCTGCCAAGTTTTTTAGGTTACTAACATTAATTACATTGGCTAGATCCTGTGCACCAATGTTGAGCGCATCATAGCCGATTTCATTATAACATTTGATCAGGCCGATAGAATTATCTCGGATATTGAATAGATTTCCTGCATCTAACAAAATTGGTTCTATACCGGCAGTTCTAAGGTCTTTTAAAAATGTAGCCCTTCTGGCCAGGCCGCCCAAAGAGTCCAGTCGTGCTTTTTGTGGTTGAAGCGATCCTTGTACGTTACCTGTGGTCACAACAATAAATTCCCCGGTAATTGTACGCGGTTTGGTGCAGGAAAAGAATAGTGCCCCAGAAATTATCGTTAAAAATAACTTACTATATTTCATACCAATCAAGAATTTAAATTGTTTAGGTTACTTTAACCAACCATCAGAATGGGATCGGAAATACGGTGTATTGAGTCCAAATTAAGTTATAGTTTTGAGGATATATACATGAAGGGGAAATGATATGATTAATGAATGGGATCTTACACAAACAAATCAGGCTAGACTCAAACAGCATATGCCAAATGTTGCCGTCTTGGGATCCAGCGCAATTGAGGCCCATAATTATCACTTGCCGGAAGGCCAAGATTTTCTGCATACGGAAGCGATTGTAAAACGTGTAGCCCAAATGGCTTGGGAAAAAACCAGCTCAGTGATATGTTTACCAACTATACCTTATGGCGTTGATTGTAACCTGCTGGAATTTCCACTGACAATTCATGTGAAACAAACCACCTTGGATCTCATGTTGACAGAAATCGTAGCATCACTTGCCCACCATGGTATAAGGAAAATAGTTTTGATTAACGGTCACGGAGGTAACGATTTTACTCCTCTGGTGCGGCAAATACAGGCTGATCTAGGTGTATTTATTTTTTGGTGCAATATCTATGAAGTTGGGCAAGATAAGCATAATGAAATATTTGATACTGCGGATGATCATGCCGGAGAGCTGGAAACATCCATGGCGCTGGCACTATTTCCCGAACTGGTGGAATTAGAGCAAGCAGATAGTGGCGCTTCACGACCTTTTCAATTTGAGGCTTTGGAGCAAGGGTGGATAAAGACGAGTCGGATGTTTTCCAATCTTAATGATCATTGTGGAAACGCTGATCCCAGTTTATCTACAGCGGAAAAGGGACAGCAATATCTAGATTTTATTTGCAATCGGATAAGCAATTTTCTTATTGAGTTGGCTGAAGCTGATGTCAATGATCATTTCCCACATTTTCCGGAAATTAAACATTAATTACCGTTTAATTTTTTCAGATAGTTGAGGGCAACTGCGTTGTCTGACTGGTAAGTAAGCACCTGTTCCCAGGCGCTGCGTGCTTTTTCTTTTTGGTTTGAAAGGGCATAAACAACGCCCATGTTTAACCATATGTCTGTCAACTTATGGTTCCTATTAACAATATAATTGTATGTAGACAGAGCTGTGATTGTATCTCCCTGAAGTAGATAGAGATTTGCCACATTGTTCCATATATCAAAATTATCAGGATCTAGGTACAGGGCTACTTTATAGGAGTGCATAGCATCATTATATCTTCCAACTTTTCTCAGGGCGAAGGCCAACGCGGCGTAAGAGTAAGGGTCATCCGGCAAGGCGCGGACAGTGTTTTCCAGGTGGTCAATTTTTGCCTGTGCAGCCCGCACCTGTTCTGCTTGTTCTAAGTAGTTTTCACCATCTGTTTTTTGCCCTGCCTTGACAAGTGCCCGGCCAAGGTTATAATATGCACCGTGGTGCCAGGGCCATTTTTCCACTATCTCTCTAAGGTTATAAATAGCTTCACTACCCCTATCCATTTGTACCAGTAAGGTGCTGTATACATAGCGGTATTCCAGGTTATCTGGCTCAATTCCATAGGCACGCCCAGCGTGCTGTAGCGCTTGATTAAGTTTTCCTTCATCTTCTTCTAATTGAGCCAGATTGAAATGAGCGGCTGCATAATTCCTATCCAAATCAATCGCTTTTTGAAAATATGTTCTAGCGCTATCGGTTTTACCTAGTTCAACAAATGCCCGGCCCAACGCCCGCAGAGGTATCGATGCTTGATTCTGCGTTATCTCTTGTCCATAATAATTAACTGCCTGACTGAAATTTTGTTGGCGGTATGCATTATTACCAAGGTTGTTCCATACGCCCCTGTAACCGGGTGCAGCTTTCAGCGCATTCTTATATGCTTGTTCTGCTTCTGCAAATCGGCCAAGTTCTGAGTATACACGGCCCTTAAAGAAGTGAACATCTGCTTTTTGTGTGGCATACTTATCCGCACTGTCAGCTAAGGTAAGAGCCTGAATAAAATTGTGCTGCTTCAACGCGTCACTCCCTTGCAGTAAAAAACGACTTGTCCTGGGATTGCTGCTGTATGACACATCGACAACTTGTTTTTCATTGCTGGAACAGGAATAAAGGAACAGCAATAAAGGAATTAGAAGCATCATTGAACTGTCCACTTACCCCGTTCCTCAGTAATATTGATTTCTTGTCCGCTATTGATATTGAGAAATACTTCCATTGATCCGTTGGGCCAATATACATACAAACTATCTAGCACCTCCTCACTGCCAAGACCAAAGGTAACTGTTTGTTCAGAATGCGACATAAAACTGGATCCTGTCTTGACCCTCCGCACCATGCGCTTATTTTTTGTTATTCCAACTAATTTTGTGCCCAGACCGCCTCTGGCGCTGGCTATTGATTTGACATTTACACGTAAAAAATTATTTTCATTATTATCATTGCGAAATAAATGTACTGGTCCATTGTTTTCCGTAACCAATATATCTAACGTTCCATTTTTATCATAATCTGAGTACGCAGCGCCGCGGCCAACAATGGGCTGGGCCAATGGACCACCAATACTCGGTACAATATCAGCGAAATGACCGTTCCCATCGTTAAGAAATAAATGACTTGGTTCCCGGTAGTAAATGCCATCCTGCGTGTGTTCAATTCCAATTTGAACATGTCCATTGGCGGTAAATAGATCCAGATCACCATCCAGTTCTGCATCAAAAAGAAACAATCCAAATGTCAATGTCATGAGGCTTGGTCTTCCGATTTTCGATAAGGCTGCCCGGTCTTCGAAATAATTACCAGTCTGGTGACGAAATACACTGATCATTTCCTTGGAAAAATTGCCCACAAATATTGTTTCTCTGCCGGAATTATCTACCACGCCCGCATCGATACCCATCCCGGCTCTGGCACGTCCATTTTCATCATAAGCCATACCGCTTACCGCACCGATTTCTTTAAACGTACCATTACCATTATTCACGTAAAGTAGATCCCGTTGGGTATCACTGGCTACCGCTAAGTCGGGCCAGCCGTCATTGTTGAAATCCAGTTCTGTTGCGCCCAGCATTTTACCTGGGGCTGGCAGAAAACCTGCCTGTTCAGTTTTATCTGTAAAAGTACCATCACCATTGTTACGGTAGAAACGACTGGGAACACCATTATACAGTTCAGGAGTGCAGTAGTTTTTTGTATTGCCGTCCAGTGTACACCAGATATCGTTTTCAGGAGACCAGTCTACATAACTGCCTACGTACAGATCCACCCACCCATCTTGATTAGCATCAAAGAATATAGCTGTTGTACTCCACAGTAAATCTTTTTCCAGGCCGCTGCCCAAACTCACATCAGTAAAAGTACCTCCATCATTACGGAATAAATGATTTTGCCATATGGTTGTAAAGAAAAAGTCCTGATCATCATCATTATCATAATCAGCCACTGTTATGCCAAAGCCGTAGGTATGTAGATCAGCCAGGCCCGCAGCTGCAGTTACATTTTTGAAAGTTCCATCCTGATTATTATGGTATAAAAATAGAGCTGGAGCAAACACAGCGCTTTTCTCAGGCCATACGCCACCACCTACCAATAAAATATCTGACCAGCCATCACCGTTATAATCGATGAAACCTCCCCCAGACCCCATGGATTCAGGAAACCATTTATCTCCAACAGCACCTGTAACATGGCGAAAATTCGCTAACCCAGCAGTCGCCGTAACGTCTGTAAAATTGATTTGCGTTTTATTAGTAGATACGGGCTGTTTATTCTCACAGGAAATGAATATTGTAACTGCAAAAAGAACAGTGATTTTTCCGGCAAGGTAGGGGCTCATTGTTATTAATTTAATGTTTCTAAATAGTCTCTTAGGGTGGTGTTATCAGGGTCAAATTCAAGCCCTTTCACCCAAGCTTGACGCGCATAATTTTTCCTGCCTGAGCTGGCATATACTACGCCAAGATTTAACCAAATATCTACAAGCGTAGAATCCAAAGATAGAATCGCTTCGTACCTAATGATCGCCTGCGCTGTATCGCCATCCATTAGGCAGAGATTGGCAATATTATTTTGTAGTGCAAAACTCATGGGGCTTAAGGAAATTGCCACCAGGTAGGCGTCTTTTGCTTCTTGTATCCGCCCCATATTTTTTAATGAATTTCCAAGGTTAACC
>CAJXWT010000020.1 GCA_913062595.1 uncultured Fidelibacterota bacterium | reverse complement strand
ATTAAGGGACAGAAACTGGTATAATCAAACGATTCACCTGGTTCCAAGCGCGGCTGGTAACCGACCACGCCAGGACCCCGTACTTCCTCAACATTTCCTTCTGCATCGGTAATGTGCCAATATCGGCCCAGGAGTTTTGCTGGCTGACTACCTTCATTATGGATCGTAATATGATAGGCATAAAAAAACCGGCTTTTTGTAGGATCAGACCGCTCCGGCAGATACTCGCTATTAACAACTATTCTTATTCCCCCTGTTTTGGTGTCCGACATTAAATGCTGTAATTATTTCTTTTATTTTTTTACCTTAGACAAGAAGAATCTAATAACTATAAATCTAACATTTAAAATATATCGATATTTACCATATCAAATATGAACCAAAAAATAAATAAACCAATAATTGTATTGATCATCATTGTTAGTGCCATATTTATCATTAATCGCTCAAACCAGGACGAAATTGACCCGGGCGCTGCTAAAATAATGTCATTTGAAATCCTGGGACACATTAAATATTTGGCTTCCGACAATTTGAAAGGGCGATTACCAGGAACGCCAGGATCAAAATTAGCCATCGATTACATTCGTAAGCATTGGGAAGCACAGGGAATTGAACCAGCAGGTACAAAAGGTTATAAACAATCTTTCTCATTCATAAACAGTGTGTCGCTGGGTCAAAGAAATATGCTACGCATTCGTAATTCCAGAAAACGATATATAGTGCAAAAAGATTTTATTCCTATAGGTTCATCAGGTAATGGAAGTGTAAATGAAGATGTTGTGTTTATCGGGTATGGACTTGATATAAATGACTCCTTATCCTGGAACGATTATGCAGACGTAGATGTGCGGAATAAGTGGGTGCTACTACTATTGGATAGTCCTGATGGAGACAGTCCTCATTCACTTTATGGTAGACATAAAACACTATATAATAAAATCATTACCGCTAGGGATCACGGTGTAAGTGGCATTCTTTTCATGAATCGATTGGAACCTGCAGATGATAACAACCTGAGACCACTACAATACAGACAAAGCTCTTCCACGGTAGGGTTGCCAGTCATCCAAATAACACATTCGGTAGCTAATGAAATATTAAAAAATCATGGCCAGTCCACCGCAGAACTACGTTCAAAATTAGACGAACAATTATCACCTCTATCATTCCTGGTAGATTGCAAAATAGCAGCCAATGTAAACTTAAAGTTCGATAAAGAAACAGCAAGTAATATGATCGGGTTTATTGAGGGGAATGATCCAGTACTGAAAGATGAATATATCATCGTGGGCGCACATTTTGATCATTTGGGTTTAGGCGGGAGAGGATCAGGTTCTTTAGAGCCAGATACGTTGATCATCCACAACGGCGCCGATGATAATGCATCCGGGACGGCCGGTATACTGGAATTAAGTCACAAATTGATGAGCAACAGACATTTATTGAAACGAAGTGTGTTATTTGTATGTTTCGATGCTGAGGAAAAAGGGCTGTTGGGTTCGAAGTATTATTCTGAAAACCCCGTACGGGATATCAGTAATACTGCGCTGATGATTAATATGGATATGATCGGAAGGCTGAACAATAACCCAGTTACTTTGGGAGGGGTTGGTAGCTCTGGAATTTTTGAGAATATCATAGCAGACGCTCGTAAAAACCATACTTTGGAAATTGAAACAAACATGGGTGGTATGGATTTTGCACGCAGTGACCACGTCAGTTTCTACCGCGAAAATATTCCTGTTTTATTTTTCTTTACTGGCGCACATGAAGATTATCACAAACCAACTGATGACTGGGATAAAATAGATTATCAGGGAGAAAAAGAGGTTCTTGATTTCATATATGAGCTGATCATAGACGTTTCCCAATTAGAAGAAAAACCTGCTTTCGCAGAAATTGAAACAAACGCTACTAATGATCAGAATCCCGTATTTAAAGTAACCTTTGGTGTAATTCCGGCATATGGCAGTCAGAAAGTTGGGCTGGAAATAGATGGTGTATCAAAAAAGGATGGCCCCGCTGCCAAAGCTGGCATGAAAAAAGGCGATGTAATTACTGCAATAGATGGAAAAGATGTTCGAAATATTTATGACTACATGGCAAGGCTGGCAGATTTAAAACCCGGTCAAAAAGTGAAGGTAACAATAAATCGCGGTGAAGATAATATAGAATTAATCTTGGAATTATAATTAATTCTCAATAATTCCTTTTTTTATCTCTTGACGCAACTCCATTACAACACCTACATAATTATTGGACCGATTGTAGGCGAATACAGACTCCCAATTCGGAGATCCTTTTGAGTAATTATCGGTATCAGGTTTATAGCCATTTTTCAAGAGATAGTTGGCGATACTGCCCAACACATCGGGCCATTCATCATGACGCCGCACACTGTCGCCGTCAAAATCAATAGCATAATTATTGAAACTGGAAGGAATGAATTGACCATAGCCAAATGCACCAGCGTAAGATCCCAATATTGAGTGTGGATCAATTTTGTTACCGTGACAGAGAAGAATAAATTCAGCCAACTCTCTGGAGGCCCATTTCCCTTTGCGGGGTAATTGATGGATCAGCGTATACAAAGCATTAAATACGGTGTATTGTCCATAATGCCTACCATAATTGCTTTCAATGCCTACAAGACTTACCAGTAAATATGGATCCACACGCATACTATCAGATACCTGCATTACCAACTCGCTGTTCTCCCTAAAAAACTCGATACCTCCCATTGCTCTTTTATCCGTCATAAATATTTTGCGGTATTCGTCCCAGCTTTTTTTCTCATAAGGATTATTAAAAGAATCTATGATCTTGGGGTGAATCTGTATTCCTGAATCGAGAAATGTACTTACTACATACTCCCTGGGAACAGCCTTATTCTCAAGGTAGGACCACACCTGTTGGAAAGCAGGATCATTCAATACATCCTCCCGCAGTGCTTCTTCATCACCGGCGAATAATAAAGAAATGGTGAGCAACTTAAGAAGCGATCGCAGGATATAAACCATTAATGCCTAAATTTAATAATCTTTCTGCTGCGAATATCTCGCGAAGAACTGCTAATCAATATTTCAAATTGCCCCGGTTCTACAACCCAGCGCATAGACCCAGGATCAAAGAAAGATAGTGCTGTTTCATCAAGTAATATATTGATCGTTTTCGATTCGCCAGATGCTAAAGTAATCTTTTGAAATGCTTTTAGTTCTTGAAAGGGTCTATCAAGACTTGATTGCAAATCTCTAATATAACACTGAACCACCTCCTGACCCTTACGTTGTCCAGAATTTCTTAGCGTAAATGAAAAGTTTATTTTTCCACCGGCTGAAACAATGCTTGGTCCTACTATAGGGCCATAATCAAACTTGGTGTAAGACAGACCATGACCGAAAGGAAATAAGGGCTCCACATTTTTTGTGTCATAGTGACGATAGCCGACATAAATACCTTCATTATAAAATACTTTCTCATCGCCAGGGTAATGTCCATACGATGGATTATCCTCAAGTTTTTTTGGAAAAGTAACAGGTAACTTACCTGATGGGTTCACGACACCAAACAATACATTAGCAATTGCATGACCGCCTTCCTGCCCAGGGAGCCAGACTTGCAATATAGATGGACACCGGTCAACCCAAGGCATTTCAACTGGAGAACCAGTATTCATTAGGACAACTGTGTTTGGATTCACATTTAATACAGCTTCAATAAATTGATCCTGCTTGCCGGTTAATTTCATCGAAGGTCTATCGTCACCTTCTGTCTCGTAGTTATCTGCAGATCCGACAACTAGAATGGCTAAATCCGCATTCTTGGCTATACTAACTGCTACTGACATTTCTGGTTCAGGCAATCTGCAGCCAATTTCCAAAAACCGGAATTTATTAAGTAAATCAGAGATAGTAGGCATAACAATTTTCAATAGGATAGATAGAAAAAAATTGGGTTTGGCCGAATATTCAATTTTTATTGAATGTATTCCTGACAAAAGGTAAATATTGCCAATTCTTGCCCCTGGCAGTGTCCCTCCAAATAATTTTGGGCCTTTTTCGTTCAATTTTACCTTTTTTCCATCAACGAATATCCTTGCCTTCCCCAGACCTGCATTGGCGCTGAATCGATAATGCCCTGACTGCTCTGCGATAAATTCACCAGTCCATAAAATGGAACCAAATACATCCTCATCCAAAATACCGAAAATGCGCAACTCATCATCACGACTCGTTTTGAAAGGTTCGCCAGAAAAATTATAGGACCGATAATATTTACCCTGAAGTCCTGTTTCTTCTAAGCTGGAGTTTGGTCTTAGTGACACTGCTTCAATCAATGGAACAGTTGGATGGTTTTCCACGCCCTTATGAAAAGTTACCTCGATGTTATTTTTTAGCGCCAGAGCATTGAGTCCCTGTAATGGTGTAACATTATAGGCAGCACTTACGCGGGCACTACCACCTCCCTGACTGATCGCCCGATTTGCATTGGGCCCGATAACCGCTATAGTACGTACTACTGCTGTATTTATAGGCAGTAGATTATTTTCGTTCTTCAATAACACAATGGATTCTTCCGCAACCTGTCTTGCTATTATCTTATTTGATTGCATCACATCAGCTAATAAATAATTTCTTTCGCCTGAAACTGCACTATAGTTAGTGGTTTTGAGTATTAGTTTGATCATTCGTAGTGCTGCTTGATCAACCATATCTTTTGTTACTGCACCTTTCTTGAGAGCTTTGCGCAGCGGTTTCTCGTAATAATTACCAGGACCAGGCATTTCAAGGTCTAGGGCAGCATTAAAAGAAGGAACAGTGCTTTTAACACCACCCCAATCAGATAGCAATACACCAGTAAACCCAAATTCTTTCCTGAGAATATCATTCATAATGTATTCATGTTCTGTAGCGTGAATACCGTTTATGCGATTGTAGGCCGCCATGAAAGTGAAGGGCTGGGCTTCTTTGACAACATGTTTGTATGCCGGCAGGTAAATCTCACGTAATGTTCGTTCAGAAAGTTCAGCACTGACACTTTGCCTATTGATTTCCTGATTATTGGCAATAAAATGCTTAACACTTGCCCCAACGTGCTCACTTTGTAATCCTTTAACATATGCCACACTTAAAACACCATTAAAATAAGGATCTTCGGAATAGGTTTCAAAATTGCGACCATTTAATGGTGTTCTAATTATATTGACCGTAGGGCCTAATAAGACCTCTACGCCAAGAGCACGACACTCTTTACCCAGCGCTATGCCTAATCTTTCAATAAGCTCAGGGTTCCAGGTTGCCCCCATGGATATACCTACGGGAAATGCAGTAGTCGGTTCATTATTATTACTGCGTACACCATTAGGGCCGTCCCATAACTGTAAACTGGGAATATTTAACCGATCAATATTCTGTGTATCATAGGATCCACGCCCGGATAAAAGGCTAACTTTTTCATCCAGGGTCATAGCGGCAAGTAATTCTTGCGCTTGTTTATAAATATGATCATTTGCGGTATTATTATTGGCAGGAACCGATGTTAATAAGAAAAATGAATAAATTAATAATAGTGCTATGGGTTTAGCGCTATTCATATTTGAACAATTGGCTAGATACTAAGTTTTGCTAGGTTTTATTAAGCCCTGCTTAATTGCTTCAGCCCTAACAGGTCCCCAAAACCCTATTGGTCGTGACATAACATAATAGGAAACGAGGTGATCCATATTTTCCGGTTTGGTTAAAAAAGTTACGGGCAGGTAGATCATGCCGTTCAGCACGAATAAGGCCCAGAATTGCAAGTAATCCGGCAATTCGGGAATTACGCCAAAGCTTGGTAATATCCATACGACCAACCAGCTTAAACCAAGATTTGCTATCCATGCACTTAAAAATCCCCAAGAATTAAAACGCCACCAAATTACCTGGAGAATATTTGGCAACCACACCCCTGCGGCCATTATCCATAATGCGAAAATCAACCAGGCCGTGATTTCTTCACCGATAATCAATCCAAAAATAAAAGAACCAATCAAAATTATAATCGTGGACACCCGGCCTACTGATACCAGTTTTTGTTCGCTTGCCTCAGGATTAATGTAGTGATGATAAAAATCCCTAGTGATATACATAGCCCCAAGATTTAAGTGTGTAGAAACCGTTGACAAATGAATCGCAATAATGCCGGCAAATAAAAACCCAACCATTCCTACGGGAAGATATTCAAATCCTACCCTGTACCAAGCCATTTCGTAATCACCACTCTGACCAAGGTGTGGGTTGAGTACAAAAAACCCAAGGATCGCCGCAGCCCAAATCGAATTTCTAATAAGGACCAGAGCAGTGCCTGCCCAAATACTGTAAGACGCATCCCGCACAGTCTTAGCTGACTGTATTCTTTGGGCCTCCGTGTACCAATCAATTGCTGTACCCATTCCAAACCCACCAATAAGTGCAATAATCATCATGGTTATAAACCAAGCAACGGGAAATTGTCCTTCAAACATCCCGGTAAAACTCATAGGATTCAGTCGCCATGATTGTCCTTCAAATTGGTTTTTAGCAATTAAATCCCATGTCATACCGTTATCTAATGAAAATTCTACATCTACAAATTTTCTTTCATTGCTTTTAGCCCAAACAATATTATAACCATGATTGGCAAGCAGAACACTATTGGCATCTGGGAAAAGCACTTTAGAACGTTGATCTGTTTTACTAGCTTCATCTACCACTGAAGCACGTACCTTCTCTTCGGTTTTTCTGAATAGGGCTTCGTCCTCCTGTCCAGAAATTGTGAATGGTGCACTTCGTGAAAGTTCTGTTCCTAACTCAGGGTCAATAATTCTTACTACAGCTGTGACATTGCTCGATGAAACATCAGGCACTTTCCACTCACAGGTACTGTTGTAGCTGTCAAGCTTAGATATAATGGCAGTAGGTCCACCTGCAGCTACAACACCATAAACTGAAACTATAATGATTACCAGTAAGGCAATAACACCTTGCTGGAAATCAGCCATTACAACACCCCAATAGCCAGAGGTATAAACATATACTGCACCAATAGCCGTAAAGATCAATAGTCCCACATACAAATCCCAACCAAAGAGCATGGCGCAGAGCTTACCCATAGCAATGCCAACCCAGCCAAGTATAAACATATTCATAAAGACTGACCACCCGGCGATCCAACCGCGTAATAGTTCTGCACCTAGTTCACCAAAGCGGAGTGTTTGCCATTCTGCTTGACTATAGGCCAAAGACCTTCGAAAAATCCTTGTTGAAACAAAAGCGCTGATCGCACACCAGGCAGCATAAAATGCGTACCAAAGACCAGCAAAGCCGTATTTATAGACTACCCCAGCGACCCATATAGGTGTATCTGTAGCGGTATGAGTGGCGTAAACCGATGACGCCGGTAGCCACCACGGTAAACCACGATCGGCTAAAAAATAATCTGATTGAGATCGTTTACCTAATCGATAAAAGTAAAAACCAAAGAAAACCATTAACAGTACAAATAAAATGAGCCATATCCAGTCAAGCAGTTGAAATGTAATCATAACATATATTTTAAAATTTCAGTTCCCGTGTTGGGGTGTTAATCCGAGTCCTTATTTTTAATATATTGAATGAGCAAATATGTAAGGAAAAAAGACAATGCGAGGATTAGACCTGGTAAAATAATGCCAAGAATCGGTGGACCAATCGGTGCCGCTAATGTGATGATAGAATACAATTAATTATCCTCTTTTTGTGAGCGTGTTCTTTTTTTATAATAAATATATGCAAATATCATGCCCGCAAATGATGCGATATAAGCAATCGACATGCCAATTACCACTGCCAAACCCCGGGTCATTTATTGGCCTCCCATTTTTGTATTTCCTCTAGTTTTAAGAGATAGTCTTTTTCCTGTTTTTCATATTCAGATGATATAGCCCTTAGTTTTGGATCGATAATCCAATACATGATAATGGTTGCCAATATGCCGATTATAAGAATGAAGAAACCCACAGGTATAAAAAGTGCTGACATTGCCGTTCCTATCAGCAATGCGATATAGGCAATAACGGAAAAAATGATCGCGAACCAGTCCTCCTTATGCATTTCATCAGCGGATTCTGGTGTCCATTCTCTTTGTATAATCGGCAACGGTAAACCTCCTTTAAAAATGCAAATTTAATTGAAAAAACAGATAATTAACTAATATTCTCGTAGTGTTTGTAACATATCATATTGAAATAACAAACGCCATGAATTCCGCATTTTATAACTTATTTCAAAACTCTGTGAGCCCAATGAACCGCGTAATCTTGTGGCGCTGGCAATTTTTTTAAATACATCAGATCTGATAGAAATAAGATCCAGTAATTCACCTTCCGCTAGCATAGTTGTAGCTACATTCACATTAGACATATCAAATTCGGATCCTATGCGCCTGGTAGACCCTAGGTAAAGGGTGTCATTATCAGCAATGAAATCTAAATAATTTTTGAATCCGGGATAGGAAGATGAATAAAACATCAATTCATAATAATCTGGTTCACAGTCTACAAAATTTCCAGCGCATGTTTTTGAAACAGACAACTTCAATGTATACGGTGGTACATTGCGCTCAATTAGATATAGATCTCTGGTTGAATACGTTGTTTTTTTACTGATTTCATCATAATGAAATGAGATGGGCTTTAATTTTAACACTGATGCACAGCCAGAGATCATCAATGAAATCAAGGATACGATCACAATTATCCGTTGTATGTTATCCATAATACAAAAATTACTAAATTCCTTAAGTATATAATATCTTTTCAGGTAAATCGAATTCCAATGAAAAATACTGCATTAATTATTTATGCCCTTTTACTGTGTTTTATTTCATGTGGTAAACAAGCACGTCAAATAGAATTTTCTGGCCTTACAATGGGCACCACATACAACATAAAAATAGTCCCAAGTAAAGCTACTACCTCATCAATTAAACTCATTAAACAAAAAGTTGATTCAGTTTTAATCAGCATTAATTACCAAATGTCGACCTATTTATTTGATAGTGAAATCACGCAATTCAATAATCATGAATCAACCGTATCATTCCCTATATCAAATGACTTTACATTTGTAGTGGAGCGGGCATTGTATTGGTCAGAATTAACAGACGGAGCATTTGACATTACATTGGTGCCGTTATTATACTTGTGGGGTTTTGGCCCTGGTCAAGCGAGTGAATTAGGTGACGTTTTTCCTGAAGAGAGCACCGTTCAAAAAAGACGAACGCACATGGGCTATGAGAAATTGACAACAAATAAATACTACCTTCAAAAAAAGGACCCCTATATAAAAATTGATTTAAACGCCATTGCTAAGGGTTTCGGCGTGGATGCGGTCTACTCCTTCCTTGAATCAATTGGCATGAACAACATAATGGTAGAAATTGGCGGCGAAGTACGCACTAAAGGAAAGAATCGAAAAAATGAACCATGGATGATTGCTGTGGAAACACCTGATCTTGAAAGTACTGGAAATAAAATAACCAGGTGGGCTGTACATTTAGAGAACAAGGCAATGGCTACATCAGGTGACTACAGAAATTATTATGAAATTGATGGTGTAAGATATTCTCATGAAATTGATCCAAGAACAGGATATCCTGCGCAAACAGGGGTTGCTTCAGCAACAGTTATAGCGACTAATTGTATGGATGCGGATGCGCTGGCAACCGCTTTAATCATCATGGGTACAGAGTCAGGGTTACAGCTTGTTGAAAAACTGGATGATGTAGAAGCTTTCCTAATATTGCGGGAAGGAAACGATAATTATCGTACAATTAAAAGCAGTGGTATGAAAATAAGTACCCTGTGAGCAATGCTATGCTTTACAGCTTTCTTATACGAATGTTCCGATACCACACTTCCTCGCCGTGGTGCTGAAGACCTATATGGCCAGAGTTCGCTTTTGCAAAAAGAGGCATACTTTTAAATTTACTTTTTGCGATCAATTCATTCATGGTGTCGCTGCCATATTCATAGGTTAGGATGTTCTTATCGTTTAACCAGTGTTCAACCTGATCATTTTTTACCTTGATCCTGACCTCATTGAATTCGCCAACCGGTTTTAATGATCCCCCTGATGGAGCAATGAGGTCATATAGAGAACCTGCAGATGTAAGTTGTCGACTACCATCAGGATGACCGCTGTTGTCTAATACCTGCATCTCGGGAGCTGTCTGCCAGATATAGTCCGATTCTTCTGTGGCAAAATAAAATATGCCGCTGTTGCCAGCCGGTGAAACTTTCCACTCCAGGGCGAATTCGAAATCTTCATAGATCTCTTTTGTAATAATATCTACACGATTTCCGCCAACTATTGTTTTCAAAGTACCTTCTTCAATCGCCCATCCGTCAAATGGAAAGTCCACCTGCTTGAAACCGCGCCATTGATTAACATTGTTCCCATCAAATAGAATAACCCAATTTTGTGCTTTATCATTACAGCCAATGAAAATCAATAATAATGAATAGAAGAATATTTTTCGCATAGTTAGATATCTTTTAGTTAAAATAACAAGACAGTACACCTAATAACGGAACTGGTGATTTAATTATAATTCTTTTATAAATATATTTCGGAAGTATGTGTTTGTATCCCAATCATGATTTTGTAGACCAATATATCCTTCTTCAGCAAAATCGGCTACCTTACCGCTTGGGCTTGCGAGCCAATCATTAACTTGTTCACCATTCAGTTCAACTTGAATACGATCATCCTGAAAAGTAATTTTATAATGATTCCATTCACCAGATGGTTTAGATACATCTTTAGAAGCTGCCTGGGCATCGTATACTGCAGCAGTTTTATGTTTCCCTTTACCAGCATCATTGATCTGAATCTCAAATGAATGATAAATATAGTCATCACTTACAGGAATATCCGGAACCCGAAGAAATATACCTGAATTTGCTTTAGGTTCGGATGTTTTGTAATCCAGTTCCAAAATGAAATTCTTGTATTTTTTTTTACTGTACCAAAAAAGACCCATACCGCCATGACACTCTAAGACACCCGTTTTTCTATCCAATGTAAAATGACCTGGCCCATAATGATTCCACCCGTGTTTAGAATATTTTCCGATCTTTTTCTCTAATATTCGAGTGGCCCCTTTTGTACTTTGTTGCGCATAGCCAATACAGGTTGCCAACAGTAAAATGAATAACCTAGGCATTATTTACTCCTTGGGTTCCATTCGCCCCTGGCTACTGCCGGTATGAATGTATCGAGTTCCGGGGGTGGAAAGGTAATTGTCTGCCCCTGTTCAGCGCTCATGTACGCAGTCATTAACAATTCCGTAACATTTACTCCGTCACTAAAATTTTCCTCCGGCCGTTTTCCCGCCAAAAAAGATTCAACCATATGGCGATTCTCAGCTGTGTAGCCATAAACCTCAGCTTCATTGCTGACAACCGGCATCCCTCCTGATTCAGCATTTTGTTTTTCGACCAGGTCTTCACCGGCTTCCCCGGATACCTCGCGACTGAAGAAAACTTTTAGATCCGGATCAAGCGTGTTAACAAACATGGAGTATTCAGGACCAAATAGTTCCACACTCAGACGTAAGCCTTCCCCAACAAAACACCAAGATGTAGTGGTTTCTACAATAATCTTTTCACCATTTTCATCTAGATATTCAATAAGTGAACGAGCAAAATCCTCGGAAGGTCTTTGTGAATAGTCTGTCTTACCACCACTATTCTTCGATAAGATGTCAGCGTATTTGGGACGCTGCCATTTGAGACAATCAGTGTGCGCGCTCACGCTAATTGGTTTTATGGAATCACGCGGTTTTCCCGGTTCCGTAAGCAAAAAACGTGCTTCTTCAACAGAGTGACACATCATATCATTTAAAACGCCGCCGCCCTGCAATTCACCTTCCCAAAACCAGGGCATGTGCGGGCCACTATGTTCTTCAGCTGCCCGTGCTAAAAAAGGGCGTCCGGTAGTGGCGGCACCACGCGCCCAAATTATCTCTTTCCCGCGGGTGATTGATGGAGAGAATACCTGATTTTCCAAATAGCCATCCAAAAGGTCGGCGCTCTGTGTTAATTCCAAGACTTTCTTGGCTTCAGCAACATTGCGACCGAGTGGCTTTTCACAGGCCACTCCAATCAATTCACCTTTACTACTACTAACTGCATTCGCTATTTCTTCAAAAGTTTCAATACGTGTATAATTTGGCGAACAGACCCAGAGTGCATCTACACCAGGATCTTCAACCATTTCAGTTATGGTATCAAATGCCTTTGCTGGACCGACCCCCAGCTCATTGGCTAATGCGGCAGTATCTTCTGCTGATTGTTTTGTTTTAGAAACAACACCCACTACATCAACATCACGTACACCGAGCAAGGATTGAATATGAAAACGGGATATAAAACCGCCCCCGATAAATCCAATACCTAATCTATTTTTTTCCATTTTATAACTACTCCTTAGAGTGCAACTTATCTTTAAACCCAAGAAAAAAATACACAATCACCACAGTGGTCATAACAGCAAAAACCAACCAAAACTGTTGCCAGCTTTGGACAGATAATACTGTTTGGCCTTTTAATAATAAATTATATATATATCCGGCGACTTGAGCTCCAATAAACATCCCCAACCCATAGGTGATTAAAACCAGAAATCCCTGTGCTTGACTTCGTATATCAGCTGTTGATTTTTTATCGACATAAATTTGCCCTGCGACAAAAAATAGATCATAGCAAATCCCATGTAAGATTATGCCTAAAAAAACCAATGATATAACCCCCGTTGACGCAGATACTGCAAATAGAGCATATCGAACAGCCCAGGCAAGCATCCCCCCTAAGAGAATATATTTAACTCCATACCGAACGAATAATAAAGGTAAGATTAACATAAAAATGACTTCAGACATTTGGCCAAATGACATTTTAAATGCTGGGCTTGCAATCCCCATACCAGAAACAAAAATAGGTGCAAAATTATAATATGCAGCTAAGGGAATACAAATTAGAAAAGAGGATAACGAAAATACAAAAAATGATTTTGATTTAAGTTTATTTAAAGCATTTAAACCGATGATATCCTTAAAAGAAATAAGAGTGTCTTTACTTAACAAGGGAGGGGTCTTAGGTAAGATAAAGCAATAAAAACCCAAAAACACCCCAACCGTCCCAGCAATATAAAATGGGATAGCGGTGGTATCTGCATGCAAAATCGCACTTACCAAAATATTGGCAACAATCCAACCCAATGTCCCAAAAACACGGATGAGTGGAAATTCTTTTTCTTGATCATCAATATTTCGAAAAGCAACAGAATTAGAAAGTCCCAGTGTCGGCATATAACAAACCATATGCACAGCTAACAGTAGAATAAATATCATAGGTTTGGAGCTGAAAAAGGGGGCTAAAAGCAAAAAGAATCCGCTCAAAATATGGAGTATTCCCAATACTTTTTCTGCATTAAAATAACGGTCAGCAATAAAGCCAAGAAAAAACGGTGATATAATAGCTGCAAGGGGGCTCACTGAATAAGCCCAATGCGTGATGGTTTCCATGCCTTTAGCCACCATAAAATTTCCTACAGTTACATACCATCCGCCCCAAACGAAAAATTGAAGAAACATAAGGAGACTTAAATAAATTCTTTTTTTCATTTTTTGTACAGCCCCTCCTATTGTTAATGCTTAGTACTAAATAATTTACTCTAAACGATTTGCCTTTTGACCGGGTCCCATTCCACTCTACGACCCTCCAAATACGATTGGGTAGCCATATGACAGGCTACCGCTTCCTCGAATCCTTCTTCAATATTACACCGCGGCGCACCACCATTACGAATACAATCCAGCCAGTCAGCAACATGAAGATGTGTCGGGTCTACCCTTTTACCCTCTTTATATGTATACATGAGACCTTTCTGCGCAAAGTATTTCGCTGTGGCAGAAGTTACGCCGTCAATATCCTTTGAACCGGGTGAATAGGCAAACATCGGTAATGAAGTATTAATAATACCATCAGCGATTTTTTGTTTATAACGTGTGGAATAAGGATCAGGAGTTACCGTTAGTCCGCTTCCAACTTCCATAGTAGCATCATGGCCCATGAAAACTTTTCCACGGTGATTGCTATTTGTCAAAGTTGCACTATAAATAACTGTGAGATTTCTATCAGGATATTCAAAAACAGTTTGAAAATTATCCGGAACATCCCGTTCGTGCTCGATCAAATCAGGGAAGTTTGCTTTGGTATAACGATAAATGCCTCCTGATGAAGAAGCCGTTTTTGGAATTCCCAAATCCATAATCTGGTTTACAGCGTCAAAATCATGAGATAATAAATCTCCAGAAAGTCCCGTTCCATAATCATACCAGCAGCGCCAGCGAAAATAGCGTTCCAAATTAAATGGTACCTTATTTGGAGCTGGTCCCTGCCAGCGGTCCCAGTCAAGTGTTTTCGGGGATGCATAGAGGTCTTTCGAATCATATTTTAATCCATAATCTTCAATTGAGTTCCATTGAATTGGATAGACCCAAGCACCACCGGGTGAATTACGATTTGTAGTTATTTCAACAAGGGTAATCAGACCAAGTATATCATTATCAATAATTTCTTTCGCTTTTTCATGACTAGCGGCAGCACGACTATGATGACCTAACTGTAATTTCATCTTGCTATCTTTGAATGCATTATATATTGCATGCGCTTCATCCATAGTGCGCGTCATACATTTTTCTACATAAACATGCTTACCGGCGCGCTCAGCATCAATAGCAATTCTTGAATGCCAATGGTCCGGTGTAGTAATAATAACCGCATCAATATCATCACTGGCTAACAGATCTTGGTAATCCAGATATCCTTTTGCTGGGGTTGTTTGCTGCGCAGCACCACTTGGTCGGACAGCCGTTGTAGATGAAGCGATTCCCTGTTCTCTGCGCGTATCAAAAACATCACATACACCAGTAAGTGCAAGATTTAGATCATCCTGCTGTAAATATGTCTCAAAGCGCTTATCCAATTTATTCTTATCAGCCGCTGCTTTCGCTTTCGCTGCCCATTCCGGATTGCCAAATCCAGCCGCTTTCACATCCTGTGCTCCGCGCCAGCCATAACCAATAACACCCAATCGAATAAGATCACCTGGTTTTTTATTTTTTAATACAGCTGGTGCTTTCTTTTTCAAGGAAAGTTCTTCCATGATTTCGCCACTACGCATTTTATCTAGAGCTTGTTTTTTAAAATAATTCCATAAAAATAGCAGCATAGCTGGAACAGCTGCCAACCCTTTTATTATATCGCGTCTTTCGAATTGCAATCCGGAATTTTGACTTGATTGTTGTTCTTCTGTTTTATTTGTTTTTGTATCTGACATAAAAACGCTCCTTTTAAATATGATTAATCCTTATTTATAAATCTATCTAAACCAGTGATATGACTGGTCGGAAACATTGCTAAAACAAATAACGCACATGCTTCAACTAAATTTTTATCAACAATAAGATAGCTGCCTTCAGGCGGTTTGGAATACTCTAGCCCTACCAAAGGGGGGTGAAATAAATAATACAATACTAATAGACATGCGCCAGCAATACTGCCCCAACGTGAAAGCAAACCTAACATCAGGCTTAGGCCGATTAATGTAAGCCCCCAGATGTTTAATGTATCAACAAGACTCAACAGTCCGGGATTTGTGACCATCCATTCGGCCAGACCAGAAAACAGCCATTTTGAATCCAGCAAATAAGCGGCTGAGGTCCAGTTTGAATTGGCTAATTTTGCCATGCCCTCATACAACAAGTGCCAGCCAACCAATATCCTTAATAATGATAAGCTTACCAGCTGATAATAACTATAATCAGGGGCAAGCAAGTTCAATCTATCGTTCATTGTATTTTTCCCTCGGAAGAGTGTTTAATTGCTACCAATAAATTTGGGATAGATAATAACGAAGATTCTCGACAAAAGCAAATAGCCAGCCTTAATAAGCCTAATATTATTTACAGTTATTTAGTAATATAGAATACCTATTTAAAAACACTTATTCAGGGTTCAATCGACACTTTTTAATAAACCGGAGAAATAAATACACCTATGCTCTTAACAAAAATTAAAATATCGCTATTAATAGTTATATTCTTAGTATTCGCTGGATGTCAGTCAAAAAAATCCTCACAAGCGAAAAACGAAAAGATAAAAGGTTTACAAGCAATATTAACTGGCGAACAACTGGTGGATAGATCAACACAGACACCCACAGACAGTTCTCTGTATAAAAATCCTGAATTACCTGTTATTGATCGAGTACGTGATCTGCTAAGCTATATGACCCTCGAAGAAAAAATTGGTCAAATGACTCAAGTAGATAGACAATTCCTAGAAAGTGATTCTGTAACACCGGCAGCATCTGTTAATGATATCGGTACTTATTATTTAGGATCACTATTAAGCGGTGGGGGATCTACGCCATCAAAAAACTTTCCCAAAGCCTGGGCAGAAATGTATGATGGTTTCCAGAAAATTGCGTTATCCACCAGACTGGGTATCCCTATGATTTATGGTATTGACGCTGTACATGGTCACAATAATGTGGTCGGCGCTACAATATTCCCGCACCAAATCGGGTTAGGGTGTACAAATAATCCACAATTGGTAGAAGATGTAAACCGCGCAACTGCAGTGGAAATAGCGGCAACCGGCATCGACTGGGATTTTGCGCCTTGTCTTGCGGTACCAAGAGATGAACGTTGGGGTCGAACATATGAAGGTTTTGGTGAAACACCTGATATAGTCAAAATAATGGCCGGTGCAGCGGTAAAAGGTCTACAATCTGATCAACTGGGCAATCCGACTAGTATATTGGCCTGCGCAAAGCATTTTATCGGTGACGGTGGTACCGTCTGGGGTACTGGTATGAATAAGAAGATAGATCGTGGTGACACTCGGGTCACGGAACAAGAGCTGCGGGAAATTCATCTGCCAGGTTATTTACACGCATTAGAAGCTGGCGTAGGGACAGTAATGGCTTCTTTTAATCAGGTGAATGGTGATCACTGTCATGGCAATAAATATTTATTAACAGACCTGCTAAAAAAGGAACTGGGATTTGAAGGTTTTGTTGTATCTGACTGGGAAGGAATTGATCAAATCGAAGGTGATTATAAATTTGATATTATCACTAGCATTAATGCCGGCATAGACATGGTAATGGTACCTGGAGCAGCTAAATGGGGGGGGCAAAAGTATACAGACTTTATTAATCTATGTATCGAAGCTGTTAATGAAGGATTTATAAGTGAACGTAGAATTAATGATGCCGTAGCGCGCATTCTCAGGATAAAATTTAAAATGGGACTTTTTGAGAGACCATATAGCGATAAATCGCTATTGAGCAAAGTTGGATCAAAGGAACATAGAAAGATTGCTAGAGAGGCAGTGAGACAATCTTTAGTTGTATTGAAAAATGATGGTGTTTTGCCGCTTCCAAAAGATCTTGGTCATATTCATGTGGCCGGTAAAAATGCCGATGACCTGGGAAATCAATGCGGTGGCTGGACAATAACCTGGCAAGGAGAAAGTGGTCCGCTCACGAAGGGAACAACAATTTATGAAGCAATTCAAATTGCAGTGAGTTCATTCACAAATGTAACATTTTCAAAAGATGGCTCTGGTGCTAAAGGAGCCGATATAGGCATTGTGGTTATCGGTGAGACGCCCTACGCAGAAATGGAAGGAGATCGGGAATCTCTGGCGTTAGATAAGAAAGACTTGGCAGTGATAGGCCGGATCAGAAAAGCAGGGGTACCAGTCGTTGTAATCATAGTGTCAGGACGTCCGCTGATGATTACAGATGAGTTGGATAAATGGGGTGGAGTCATTGCTGCCTGGCTGCCGGGCTCCGAAGGCAAGGGCATTACAGATGTTATTTTTGGCGATTACAATCCTACTGGGAGATTATCGGTGACCTGGCCCCGTAATATGGCACAAATCCCTATCAACTTCGGTGATACTGATTATGATCCGTTATTTGAATACGGCTTCGGGCTAAGCTATTAACCAGAAATAGTCAAAAAAAATCCCCAACCTAAACGGATTGGGGATTTTTCTAATCCAATATTATTAACGATTTATTAGAGCGTATACTGCACTCCAAAGCGCATGACACTATCGAATACACCAAAATCTGTGTAAGCTACATCAACACTCAGACCAGCCATGTTAAAACCTGCACCAAAATTAAGTCCTGATGATGCGTGTTTTTTTTCATCAGATGGGGTTACATAACCTGCTCTTATAGCCAGCATATTCATCAAGCTGTATTCAACGCCTACACGGGTGGTAGTGTGATAGTCGCGAGGGTTCTCATTTACCAGTGACACAGACAAGTTTTCTACAAGATCAGCTGCCACTCCCATTCTAAACGTTAAAGGCAGTTCAAAAGCTTCTTCTGCGTACTTCAAACTTTCAGAGAAATTCCTGGCGCTCATGGCAATCATCAAATTTCTCCAATCCATTTGATACATGAGGCCAAAATCAAATGCTGTGGTGCTCATGTCCAACTTCTCTTTGCCGCCATCAGCATCCAGAAGAGCAGTACCTAATTGTTCGCTGGCAAATTTGATTTGTCCACCAACACTAAATCGATCCGTTGGCGCAAACGCATAACCCAACCCAATTACAGAAGCGGTTGGTGTAAACTTCTCAGTATCTTCATATCCCGCATCACTGGAGGAACGTGTGGTCCCCTGCAACTCACCATAGTCCACACTCATATATGATACACCGAATACTCCTGCATTAGAGGCATAGGCAAAACCACCTGCATTGTAAGTAATGTCAGCTATCCATTGTGTCGATCCGACGACTATATTCATACCTTCCAAACGAGCCATGCCAGCCGGATTGTAAAACAAGGATGACGCACCCCCTGTCTTGGCTGTAAAAGCATCTCCAAGTGCAGCTGCCCGTGCATCAGGAGAGAAGCTTAGAAACTTCATCCCCGTCTGGGCCAATTTATCTGTACCTAGATCCCCATCATCTTCATCTTGTGCAATAGTAAATGAGCACAAGAGAGTCAAGACAAGTACGGGTATTAAATTGAACGTATGTAGTTTTTTCATAATTTATCCCTTTTGGTTATAATCTCCTTAATTAACGAATGATAACAAATTTTCGTTCTGCGGTATCGCCAGTAGCATCATCTGTAATATGAGCTATATACAGACCACTGGCAACTACCTGCCTGGATGAAGTAGTTTGATCCCAATATTCATCACCACTACCATCAGTATGTGTAATTGTTTCTACTAATTCACCCAATTGGGTATATATCTTAATGGTACAATTTCCAGGTACATCTAGAAAAGCTAGTCTATCCCTATCTGAAAACCGTACATCTGTTGTTGCGCCTACGTGGTATGGATTTGGTACTACACGAACATCAGCCAAGCTCCCACCAGGCGCTCTTTTCAAACTAGCCGGTAGATAGGTTTGAGTCCAATGCTGGTTACTTTTTAATGCTCCAGCAGGCGTCAGCGCACCACCATTATTATCAGCGGCATCACCAACAGCCTGGATGAAATAATAATAACTCTCACCGCGGGCCGCTGTTGCGTCTTCATAACTTGTGGCGCTGCCAGACAGCTCAGCAATAAGTTCATGACCTAATCCACCATGGCTTGCAAGCGCTTCTCCTACATATGGAAAATTGTAGGTTCCCTTAGCCCGGTACACATGCCAGCCAGTTCTGGACGGACCGCTACTCGAAGCCACCCAGGATAAAGTGATCTTATCTGTACCTGATGTAACAGCAAAAGATTCCGGCGGATACGGGGGTTGGGGAATACTATAACCAGCAGCATGATTCGCCAAGGCGCGATCGAAAGTCTTAAACAAGGAATCCTTGGCTGTTAATGCCCATTGGTTCTTAGTCATACTGGTACCGTTATATTCCAGCATTGCTGATTCATCTGGAGTTGCGCCGGTAGCCTTATACAGTTTACCAATGTCATATTTTGCTTTCATACTTAGACCATTAACACCATCAGCAACGACGATATTGACCGTCCCACCGACTGGTATATTATAAGGACCATGTCCTTCAATTACCGACCAGCCACCTTCATCATATACCCCATTAAAAATATTTGGCGCATTCGTTGGAGTATCAAAACTACCACTCGGCTCAATATCATCTGCGTGATGAGGATACAACCTTCCCGATGCCATGTAGGTATCATACTGAATTTGCATCAGGGTTGTATTGTATTCATCAGTGGTTAGGTTGGGGTCATCACTACCCATAACGCCCATTGTTGATGGCTGTGATCCTGTATCACCACTGCCATACGTATCTGGCGATTCAATAGTTACACGACCTACCATCTGACCGGCAGCTAGGCGACCAGTGGTATCCCATCCTGCTGATGCCCAGTGAGGAAACATCATTGGGCCACCAATTGAGCTAAAACTTGTATTATCTGGATTTAAACCAGCCCAGGCATACTGAGCGCGAAAATCTACATCATAATCTTCATGGCCATCACCAACGGCGTCATTCATGGTGAATTTACCCCACGGTGCGCCGCCGCCACGAATCCATGATGAAGCATCGTGAACCATATAACGATGAATAAAGAAGAAATACACACCAGTTAAACCAGCGCTCAATTCAATATCTTCATCACCGTCAACATTACCTGTATTAGTAAACGAGTATTCGATTATATGATAATCGTCATGATATTCCTGACTGAAAGCATTCATAGTCGCAACAGTAGTAATACCAATACGACTGTTATTGGAAACCGTCATTATCCTATCCGGTTTCATGTTAGGATCCATCGTATTAACAAAAACATATTTTTCAAACGATTTGGCACCATCTACAGTGATCTCTGGATCAAACTTACTAGTGATCGTTTGTTCTACAGCGAAGAATTGTACATCACCACCAGAGCGGGGACCAATATGAGCGATTTTATGTGGAAATGTAGTACCATTCTCATCGGTAAAATTCGTCGCGCCCATCCAGAATGCCTGGGCCCTTGAATTACCTGCGTGAAAATCCATGGAAGGCCACATCAGCGGCGCATTGCCCCACGGTTCTTCCTCTCTATTTACCAAGCCCTCGGAATATGAACTATGAAAGCTTCCGACATTAAGCCATTTGATAGAATACTGTGCACTTAATTCATTCAATCCAGTTGACAGTACTAATACAAATACCGCAAAAGCTGAAAAATAAAGCTTTCTATAATTTTCGATTTTCATGTGTATCCCCTATATGTTAGGATTAACCAATTGTATTTTATTCTTAATTCTAATTACCTAGAAAGAGACCCGTACACCTACGCTAATTGTTCTTGGATTAAGGAACGTTCTGTGCCACTCATTGGGCATATCTATGTACGCTTTATCGTCTTTCACTTGATCGACAAAGCTTGCTGATGCTGGCTGAAGACTGCCTGAGCCGTTCCAGTGGTACCAATCACCTGAGTCATGTACATAATAAAGTACATCACCGGTCTGTATAAGCGCCGGCAAATCTTCCGTTGCCGGTAGATTTGCACTTGTTGCAATTATTTCAATAGGCACAAAGTCAACATCGCGATCTCTGTAAGTACCTGGACGATCATCACCCGTAATATTATTATACGTCATTTCATCCTCACTTACATCATCCCAGAATTCAGTTGGCATATGGAGTGATGTCATATAGCTATCCCAGTCGCTTCCACCGACTAAACCCTCAAATGGGCCACCCATCGGGTTGTAAGGACTGAAATACATATACTTGAGGTTCAACAGATTCTGTATATCTGCGAATACCATGACACGACTCGCACCCAGATTGAAGTTCTTGCTGAGTCGGGCATTCAGGAAAAAGAAATCTCTCATCTGAATATTGTTGTTTACGCCGGGAATTGTTGCCCCGGCCGGGCCAACCCATGTGAAATGCCGACCAGCGCGCCAGCCGCCATTCAGCGTTACACGGAAATCAGCCAATGGTCCCATACTCTTTGGAGCCACATATTCCAAGTTAGCTGAAGCAAAAGGCTCGGCCACTGGTTTAATTTGATAATGATCCGTGGCGGTACGTTCATAATCTGCCTGAGTAACATCGTTCTCGTATTGTGAACCCCAGCCAAAATTACCCTGAGTACGAACAGAATAGGTATAATTAAAGTAACCTCTCAAAGCACCCATATTCTTACTTAGTGATAATTCCAAACCGCGGGTATCACTGTAGTTATAAGGCTCTGATCTGTTATAAGATACTTCGGAGTCAATACTTTGATACCAAACTGTCTTAGGCTGCAACGAACTATCCTTATAGTACCCGCCTACCCGCAATAAATATGCATCACGGAGAGCTTGTTCATAACCAACCTCATAGCTAACTGTCTTGGGCATTGGATTGTTTGGATCACCAATCTGATGCACTTCGCCACGCCAGGCCTGCCAGATCATAAAACTTTCCTGAGCAGTCAATTGCTGACGATACGTACCATAATTGAAATATAGTTTGCTATTTACAGTAATTGGAAATGCAATCCGAATTCTTGGATTAAATGTTATTTGTGTTTCTGCGGCCTCTGCATCAACATCATCAAAACGTTCGTCCCCAATTTCGCCTTTTTCCTTGGCCGTCAAATCACGGGCATAATTACCAAAATCCCACCAATCTGTATTCGGATTATAATAATCCATGCTCAATCCTACAGTTGCGATCATACCTTTAAATTCCAGCTTATCTTCTGCATATAAACCAGCTTGCGTTGGCGTCTTCTGCCATTTCTGGGCACCTCGTTCAACGTGCACAATAACAGAATCGCTGGATCCATATGCCATATCATAATCATACATAGACAGCCAAAAACCAGCATTGACCTGGTTTGTGCTATTCAGCTGAGTGGTATAATCCAAATTAATGTTAGTGCTTTTAACCGTTGAATTATCGCGGCCACGAGCCCAGTGACCACCAAGACGGGTTCCACTACCCGGGTTGCTCATACCATCTGAAGTCCAACCCCAAGGAGTCCATACTAATGAATCTTGACCTGTTCCCCCTGAACCATACAATTTTACTACTGCAGAAGGAGGGCTCGCTGATCCAGGGCCTTCATTAGACCCTAAACGACGAGAGTTGGGCTCAGTAACAAATGTTTCTTCATTCATGGAAAATCCAAGATTATAAAAAGATTTCGCATTAAGGGTGTGCGTAAACGTTGCGCCCATAATATTAGTATTATAATCTGTTATCGCATACCTATCCCAGGAAAAAATCACACTTTTACCAACATGATCCCCATTCTGGTTAATCAGTGTTTCCGTTGGGGAAATCCCCTGATTACTATTAAATACTAATGTTGAGTTAGCGCCACCAGCTCCCCATGGATATAATGGAGTACCGCCACGTTGCGGATAGGGCACATGCAACATATCCCACGCTTCGTGGGCCGTACCGGTCTGCTCTGCAGTCTTAACAAAAGCCATCAATTTCATTGAAGAGCTCAAATCATACATAAGCTTGGCATGAACACTATTCTCTTTAAAAGAGGCGCGCGCTTGTGGATAAAAATAGGGTTCATTATTTGCCAGATAAGAAACCAGAAAACGCAGGCCAGTCCCACCTAATGGCATACCAAAGGTCATATCAATAGATGAAAATGCTTCGGTTATTTCAGTGTTTTTGCGATGGTGCCAGTCAAACACATCTAACCAATCAGACTTAGTTAACAGTGTATCCGAACCTGACGTACCAGCCATATGGGCATCCCAGCCGGTAAATGCAGGGTACTGCGATTGGTAATAAACATCCCAAGCTCCACCAGCTGTCCCAGCTGAATTCACTGATTCATCTTTATATGGTTTCCACCAGTAAGCATCATCAAGCTTTACAATTTCATCACCATCTGAAAAGGACATATTATTAGGTGATGATTGATTTATCAAAACATCCAGGATCATTCTATCGCGTGGATCCTTGGTAACAATATTAATGGCACCGCCACGGGCATTACCCACAGAGGCGCTCATCCCGCCGGTTTGTATCTGCAGTTCATCTACTGAAGTCAATGCAATTGCGGTTGTTGGTGTGCCATCACGGCCACCGCGCGTACTGATACCATCAACAACAAACGCTGTTTCATTTATACCAGAGCCCCTGATCGTCATACCTGGTTCCACACCGGCCTGCTGGCTGATAAAATCGCCAACGGATCGTACAGGTATATTCTCAATATCACTGCCGCTTACATTAATAACTGTTCCAGCAACATCAGGCTGAACAAGTGGACGCTTAGCGAGCACTTCAACCGCTTCTCCAGCTACCGCTTCTACTGCTGTAGCAAAATTCACAGTTGTGGTCAAATCGATATATACTCGTACATTTAACTCAACGGTGGTTTTGTAACCGATGATTTCCGCACGCATGGTATATGTACCAGGCGCAACATTCAAAATAAAATATTCACCGTTTTCATCGGTTGCAGCACCCAGGTCAGTCCCATCAATCAGGACATTCGTACCTACAAGGGCTTCACCACTGGCTTCATCAGTTACAATGCCTCTGACTTTTCCTGCGGTTTGTCCAAAAAGACTACCAGCCATAAAAACTGTAAGTGTTAAAGCGAGTACTATTTTACTGGTGTAACTATTACGATCCGTCATTTTGTTTTCCTCCATGTGAAAATCGTTCGAAAGAAGTTTTCAATTATAGAATTCTTTGCGCAACTAAACGCTGTTGGATAGCTGTTTTGGTTAGGCTACCGACCATCAAAGGCGAACTTCGCAAATATTTTTACTACGAGTCAAGAAAAATTAAATAATTAATATAATGCTTTTTAAATACTATTGAAAAACAGCACAAAGAATACTATATACCTCCGGAACAATAATAATAAACTATGTATTTACTCATTATATAGTTATTTATCACGTATCGCGCACACCACTTTTGACTAGTCAATGAAGATTTGTACCCTGAGGTCATAATTGTAATGTAAGTTTTCCCAATCTTGATGGGCGCAACGCCAAACCAATTGTATCCTTATCCACCCCTAATATACCGGGGAATAAACATACTGTTGTTTGTTGTATTATTTAATAATTCCTGTAGTAAGGAAAAGCAGCTATCAGTAATGGCAGTAAATGAACAGAAAAACGAGGCAGCGAAAATAAACTTTGCTGAAGTAACCTCGGAATCCGGGCTGGGAAACTTTCACCATGATAACGGATCCTTTGGGGAAATGTGGTTCCCGGAACAAATGGGTTCTGGATGTGGATTCATCGATTATAATGATGATGGCTGGGTTGATATTCTGCTGGTAGGTGGCGGAGGCTGGGCAAATCATACCAAACGGGATGTAAAGGCGTTATGGCTCTATAAGAATAATAAGGATGGTACTTTCAGCGATGTAACAGAAGAAACGGGTCTCGAGCACATAAATACATACGGACTGGGTATCGTAGCTGCTGATTACAACAATGACGGGTATCAGGATATATTTCTGACATCATTGGGCAAAAATATACTCCTCAGGAACCATGACGGAATCTTCAAAGACGTAAGTCAACCGTCAGGCTTAGGAAATAGAATAGAATGGAGCAGTTCTGCCATATTTTTCGACGCTGATAAAGACGGCTGGCTGGATCTATACGTTGGGAATTACGCTATCTGGTCCCCTGCCAGCGATCTTTGGTGTTCTTTAGATAGTAAAACGAAAGTGTATTGTCCGCCGGAAATGTATGTAGGTCTACCCAGCAGATTTTACCATAATAATGGTGATGGTACATTTTCTGATCATACGCAAATTGCCGGATTTCTACCTGCCCCGGGGAAATCATTAGGGGTGGTACAACTTGATTACAATGATGATGGCTGGCCTGACTTGGCCGTGGCCAACGATGGTGAGCGAGATTTACTATATCAAAACAATGGTGACGGCACATTTACTGAAAAAGGTACCGAACTGGGTATGGCTTACGGAGAAAATGGCGAAGCCAGAGCTGGTATGGGAATCGATGCCGGTATTGTCGACAGCAGCGGGTATCCATCTATTTTCGTAGGCAATTTTTCCAATGAAATGATTGGTGTGTATCGCTATTCCGGCAAAGGATGGTTTAATGACCGGGCTGCCTTATCGCGAATCGGACGACCCAGTTATTTATCGCTTACATTTGGACTATTCCTCTTCGACGTAGACCTGGATACAGATCTGGACCTTTTTGTTGGCAATGGTCACGTCTACCCCTTTCGCACCAAAGACCAGGAAGGTATTACCTATCGGCAGGTATCACAGTTGTTTACAAACAACGGCAGCGGTGTGTTTGCCGATGCAAACAAGATGGTTGCTGGTGTTTTGAACAACAAAATGGTAGTACGTGGGGCCGCCGTGGGAGATTACGACCGTGATGGTGATCTGGATATTCTGCTTACGGAAAATAATGGCCCTGTTCATTTATGGCGCAATAATACTGAGAAGAAAAATTTTCTGCGGGTAATTCTCGAAGGTGAAACCAGTAATAAAGATGCCCTTGGGGCAAAAGTTGTAGTGAGCGTGGATGGATATAAAATGGAGCGAATAATCCGAACGGGATCCAGTTATCTTTCCCAGTCAGAGCTAACGGCATCTTTTGGACTTGGAAATCACACTACGGTTGATTCAGTGTCTATAATATGGCCTAGCGGGGAAATAGACACGTTTACCAATATAAAAAATAACAGAGAAATATTCATAAAAGAAGGTTCTAATCGGGCTGAGGACCTGTAGCGGAATTAATGTGCATGATAATATCTCGGTTCAGTCTCGTAATTTGGTCCTGTATCGGGATATTCGGCTGCAGTAGCAAACAAGACCCTTATACAATCTGGGAAACATACCAGGGAGATCCGGGAAGCAACCAATATTCATCATTAGGCCAGATAAATAAAGGAAATGTTGACCAGCTAAAGGTCGCCTGGGTCTATCAAACCGGGGATAGTTTGGGGCAACAATCCCAGATCCAATGCAATCCGATTATTGTTGATGATATTTTATATGCTACATCCCCCGCTATTAAATTGATTGCCCTGCATGCTGCAACAGGAGAATTATTTTGGGAATTTGACCCGGCGCTGGATTTTTCACCGCACGTAAATAGAGGAGTAACTTATTGGGAATCAGGCAATGACAAGAGAATATTGTTTACCGCTGGATCACTCCTATTTGCTATTGACGCAATCACAGGTAAACCAGTGGTCAGTTTTGGGACCGCAGGAGTCACTTCACTTAAGGCAGGCTTGGGTCCCCGAGCAGCAGATCTCTTTGTTATTTCAACCTCACCCGGAGTTATTTATAAAGATTTATACATAATTGGCACACGTGTTTCCGAGAACGCTGATGCGGCACCAGGTTATATACGTGCTTTTAATGCAAGGACCGGTGCTGTGGAATGGGTATTTCATACCATACCGAAACCTGGTGAATACGGGTATGAGACATGGCCCGAAGATGCCTATGGAAAAATAGGTGGAGCTAACGCCTGGGCGGGTATCAGTTTGGACGTAGAGCGGGGTGTGGTGTATGCCCCCACTGGATCGGCATCATTCGACTTCTGGGGTGGAAATCGTACGGGTTCCAACCTATTTGCAAATTGCATTATTGCGATTGATGCAGAGACCGGTCAGCGTTTATGGCACTACCAGACCGTACATCATGATCTTTGGGACCGTGATCTACCGGCACCGCCAAATCTTGTTACTGTAACACATAATGGGATAAAGATTGATGCAGTAGCGCAGGTCACAAAATCGGGCTACGTGTTCCTTTTAGATCGTGATACCGGAAAACCATTATTTCCTGTCGAAGAACGACCCGTGAAGAAATCTGATCTTAAGGGTGAAAAAGCCTGGCCTACACAACCATTTCCACTGAAACCGCCCCCTTTTGCGAGACAACATTTCAGCGAGGACGAAATTACAGATATTAGTCCTGAAGCTCATGAATATGTAAAAACAATTTGGACAACAACCAAAACGGGCGAACAATTCATTCCGCCCAGTACACAAGGTACCATGTATTTCCCTGGTTTTGATGGCGGAGCTGAATGGGGAGGCGCCTCCTACGATAGCAACGCAGGTATTTTATATGTGAATGCCAATGAGATGCCCTGGATACAGCATATGGTTGAACTAGAATTGGACATGGAAGATCAATCAGAGCCTAAAACAATAAAAGATGCCGGTGAAAAAGTATACAAAACCAACTGCGCCATTTGTCACGGGCAAACCCGTCAGGGAAATACCGCCGACACCTACCCCCCGCTTTTGAAACTTGAAAAAAGACTTCCCCGAGAAATCACAATGAATATCATTGAAAAAGGGAAGGGTTTTATGCCGTCATTCAATCAATTTTCCAAGGAAAAGAAAAATGCGTTACTTGCGTTTTTATACGATGAGACAGTTCAAATAGATCAAGGAAACAACGTCAACCAAAACTGGCTTGATGCCCTCAGCAAAGAATTGCGGGAGTTTGCAATTCCCTATTCACATACCGGGTACAACCGCTTTTTTGACCAAGAAGGTTATCCCGCTGTTAAACCGCCTTGGGGAACACTGAATGCTATAGACTTAAATAAAGGCGAAATTTTATGGCAGGTACCGCTGGGTGAATTCGAGGAACTGACCAAACGCGGAATTCCAAAAACAGGTACGGAAAATTATGGCGGCCCTGTGGCAACCGCTGGTGGATTGATCTTTATTGCCGCCTCAAAAGACGAATATATCCGGGCCTTCGATAAAGAAACGGGTATGGAATTATGGAAACATAAACTACCAGCTGGCGGTTATGCCACACCCAGCGTTTTTGAAGTAAATGATCAGCAATATGTTGTTATCGCCTGCGGGGGCGGAAAAATGGGAACAAAGCCTGGGGATTACTATATAGCATTTTCATTGCCTAATAATTAAAAGATTAATGTATCTAAAAACGCAGATAACGGAAATATTTTAAATTCTGCCTTTAATCGTTGCGAGAATTCGGTTAACAAATACTATTTTTGACTGGAATATAATCTTTAAATTTAGTTTCTGGTTCGGAAACTGTAGAAACAGATACAGTTATAGGTGTAAATCATATGAATAAACGAATTGTATTGATTGGTGCTGGCAGCACAAACTTTGGTTTGGGCACGGTGAGTGATCTTTTTAAGTCTCAGATTTTTCAAGGAAGCACCATTATTCTACATGATATTAACAAAGAAGCACTCAGTAAAACGGAAAAAATCGCACTGCAATATAAAGAACAGAAAAAGGTCAATATCAACATAGAAGCTCACCTCTCAAGAAAAGATGCACTGCAAGGAGCGGACTATTGTGTCATCTCTATTGAGGTTGGAGACAGGTTTGAATTATGGGAACAAGACTGGAAAATCCCACAACAATTTGGCATAAAACAGGTATTTGGCGAAAATGGCGGCCCGGGGGGCATGTTTCACTCAATGAGAATAATCCCACCTATATTGGAGATTTGCGAAGATATATCAAGGATTTGTCCAGATGCATTTGTTTTTAGCTACAGCAATCCGATGCAACGAATATGCCATACAGTAACTACCAAGTACCCCAAATTAAAATTTACAGGCTTGTGCCATGAGATTGCTTCAATGGAACGTCATTTACCAGAAATATTAAATACCCCCTTTTCTAATATTGAAATAAAAGCAGGAGGGCTGAATCATTTTAGCATTTTGGTAGAAGCAAAATATAAAGACACTGGTAAAGACGCATACCCGAAAATAAGAGAAAAAGTACCAGAATATTTCAAGGATCTCATCAATACTTGGGATGGTCAGGTTTCTAAGCCTGGTGCTGAAAGGGGTGTTTTCTTTGAGCTTTTTAACCGTTACAATTATTTACCAATTACAACAGATAGCCATCTTGGTGAATATTTACAGTGGGCTTATAGTGTCGCTGATCATGAAGGCATATTGGACTTCTACAATAAATACAAAAAGAAATGTTTATCATTTTATGATTCTGAAGAGACATACGAAAATTATTTTAAAATAGATGGTGATATGCACGAGAGGATTATTACAATAATAGAAGGTATAGATGCTGATTTGAATTTTGAAGAATCGGCAGTTAATATCCCCAATAAAGGCTTTATAGAACACCTGCCGGATGGTATTGTGATAGAGGTCCCCGCCTTTATAAACAAAGACGGGGTATCAGGAATGAAGCTAGAAAATTATCCCAAAAGCTTCTCTACATTACTTATGAACCAAGTTAGTGTTATTGAATTGACCACGGCGGCAATACTGCAACAATCAAAAGATATCGCTCTGCAGGCATTATTAGCAGATCCTGTGGTCGATAATGTTCGAGCTGCTGAAAAGTTGTTGGACACGATCTTGGATTTACAAAGTCCATATTTAGACTATTTGCAGTGATATAAGATTTACGACCATAATCGGGTTAGGTTAATGATCCTTCCTCTTTTACCTAAGAAGTAACTTGTTGCCCTCCAATTGCGTTTTTCCACCAAAAACGGATCAAAAATAACGATAGGGCAATACATAACCACAGCAAGAAGCTCGACTCAGTAGGCGGCCGTATCAGAAGTTTACCAGCACCAATAAGCATCAAGAACAGCGATAATGCTGTAAGTAATGTGGTTTTCGCCTCCCCAATAAAGTCATTCAGAGGTTTTCTCGGATTTCCATCTACCAATGCTGCTGTTTTGCGCCAAAAACCAACTGGATTTACTCGTTTATAAAATGCTTTGAGTACTTTTACATCAGTGCGAGGAGTAAAGTAAGTGACTGTTACTGCTGCCACTGTAGAAAAAAGCGCCATTAAACTTAATCGAATCCATTCTTCATCACGAATCCAGCCGGCATTGGTTGCAACAAGAAAAATAGGAGCAAGAACTAGGGAAATTGCCATGGCGGCTAGTTCAGAATGTAGATTAATACGCTCCCAAAGCCAACGCATTACCAAGACAGAACCCATACCAGCACCAAAAAGCAAAGATATAAACCATGTAGTTTGAATAGATCCCAAATTGGCCATAATAATTAGTGCAATGATTAAAATAATTACGCTTGAAAGCCGTGCGACTAAAACCAATTCACGATTCTTTGGTTCTCGTTTTAACCAATGATTACAAATCAGTCGGTTATAGACATCGTTACTCCAGTAACTTGCTCCCCAGTTCAAGTGTGTGTCAATTGTAGAGGCCAATGCAGCAAGCAAACCGGTCAGCATTAGACCGCGAATCCCTATTGGCAGTAGATCATCTATTCCCATCACAAACAATAACTCCCTAGCAGCGACAAACTGATCACCACTTGCAGTTTCCGGAGTGAATGGATAAATCACCAGTAAGCCTACGCCGATCACAAGCCAGATTAAACTACGGACGAGAACCTGCATCCAAGTAAATACCAAGGCAGCAATCCGTGCATCTTTATCCGTGGCGCAGGCCATGGTGCGCTGTGCCGGATATCCCGTCCCATCACT
>CAJXWT010000019.1 GCA_913062595.1 uncultured Fidelibacterota bacterium | reverse complement strand
AAGCGAATGCTTGCTTTTTCTAGCGTTTCCCACGCTGGGTTTTTGGTAATGGGAATATTAGTACTAAATGAGACTAGCATTTCAGCAGTACTCTTTTACCTGGTTGTTTACTCAGTTGTAAATCTGGGTACCTTCGCCATCGTTTCAGCGGCCGAGAAAGAAGAAAGAGGATTAAAGTTTGAGGATTACCGCGGAATGGCAGTTCAGCACCCATGGCTTTCCGCAACTATGACTATTTTTATGTTAACTTTGGCCGGGTTCCCGCCAACAGCTGGGTTTATCGCCAAATATGGACTATTTTCTGCTGCTGTGTCGCAAGGTTACATATGGCTTGTGATTATTGGTGTTATAAATACATTGATCTCAGTCTATTATTATCTCCGATTGGTTGTAAATATGTATATGCAAAAAGAAGAAGGTGCTTTAATTCCATCTTATAATATGTTAGCAATCGGTCTTATCGGATTAATGGCAATTATGCTGATCATTCTCGGAATTACACCAGGTTACCTTTTAGAAATTGCTGCTGAAGCAGCATCGACTGTTTCCTAATTTTTCAGTGGTTGCTGAATAATCAACTTTGCCCTATTTTCAAGGTGAAGTACATTAAGATGAAGCAAATACTTTTTTATTATTCTATCCTTTGTTTGCCAGGGTTGGCTTTTTCTGGAGGACAAGAAGCACCGCATTTAATTGGTGCAGACCTTTCCATTCTCTGGGTGATCCCTTTTGTTGGAATTTTGCTTTCTATAGCAATATTTCCCTTGGTTGCCCCGAATTTCTGGCATAAAAATTTTGGTAAAGTATCATTATTTTGGGCTGTGGCCTTACTTATACCTCTATTGATCAATCATAATGTTGGTGTTTCTATCACTTTATATGAGGTATTGCACGTAGGATTATTGGAATACATACCGTTTATTATTTTGCTATTGGCCCTCTTTACTATTTCTGGTGGTGTTCAACTTACAGGTACGCTCGTGGGTAAACCAATAATCAACGTAATTATAATTTTAATAGGAACACTGCTCGCTAGTTGGATGGGTACTACTGGTGCTGCTATTCTATTGATCCGGCCATTGATTCGTGCTAATAAAGACCGTAAGTATAAAGTTCATACAATTGTTTTCTTCATATTTCTTGTTGCAAATATAGGCGGTTCCTTAACACCGTTGGGAGATCCTCCATTATTTCTTGGTTTCTTAAAAGGTGTTTCTTTTTTCTGGACTACCAGTGCAATGCTGATGCCCATGATCATGGTAGTGTGTTATCTAATCATTGTTTACTTCCTAATGGATAGTTATTACTATAATAAGGAAGATTTGCCAGTTATCAGGCCTCAAGAAGATGGAAAAGATCAAAAACTAGGCGTAAAAGGTTCTTTCAATTTGTTACTGCTATTAGGCGTAATAAGCTCTGTTCTGCTAAGTGGATTTTGGCGACCGCATATTCACTATACAGTGCATTATGTAGATGTAGAACTGCAGAACTTAACCAGGGATATTCTACTGCTTCTTTTGGTATTTGTAAGCTGGAAATTAACACCGCAGAAAATTCGGCAAGCAAACGAGTACACTTGGTTTCCAATTGTGGAAGTGGCCAAGTTATTTGCCTGTATCTTTATCACAATTATACCAGCGATTGCCATACTCAAAGCAGGTACAAATGGTGCACTTGCAGGTATCATTCAGTCCGTATCCGATGATGCCGGTCCAGTAAATTATATGTATTTTTGGTTGACGGGTATTTTGTCCAGTTTTTTAGATAATGCACCAACATATCTTGTTTTCTTCAATACGGCAGGTGGCGATCCCGCTATGCTTATGGGTAAATATTATGATACCTTACTTGCTATTTCTGCTGGCGCTGTATTTATGGGCGCGAATACCTATATTGGTAATGCTCCGAATTTCATGGTAAAATCAATTTCCGAATCTGCGGGAATTGATATGCCTAGTTTCTTTGGTTACTTAGTTAAATATTCTTTACCAATTTTGATTCCAATATTCGTTTTGGTTAGCCTTGTGTTCTTTTAATGCGAATAACTAAGGTCACAACGAAAACTGGCGATCAGGGCTATACAACGCTCGGTGATGGATCGCACGTATCCAAGGATAATGACCGTATACATTGCCTGGGTTCAATTGATGAACTGAATGCCTCAATAGGTTTCGCTCGAGTTACATTATCAGAAAATCATGCAGCAGACTTGGAATCAATCCAAAATGACCTTTTCAATATTGGGGGTGAAATATCAATCCCCGCGGTGGAAAAACCATTGCTTCATAGGGAACGTATCGATTTCCTTGAAAAAAGGATCAAATCGATAAATAAGCAATTACTGCCACTGGAGGAGTTTATCATTCCTGGTGGTAGTGAAACTGGTGCAAGATTGCATGTAGCAAGGTCGATCTGCCGCCGTGCAGAGTTAGACCTTGTTTCGTTGAATAACACCGATCAGTTATCAACTGATATTCTTAAATATGTTAATCGGTTATCTGATTATTTATTTGTTTTGGCCAGGTTAGTAATCGATATATCAGGTGGCAAAGAAACACAATGGGATCGCAGCGATTAGCCTACGGCTCTTTGTTGGTTTATTTGTCGCTATTACTCCTAAATTCCCAGGTTGATCAAGCATACTTATGATTGATTGGAATCAGATAAATAATTATATCAGCGAAGCAAAAACTATTTTGCTTACCATGCATGAGAATCCTGATGGTGATGGTCTAGGGAGCGCGACCGCTATGTATCATTATTTGAAGGAAATTGATAAAGATTGTCGAATTATAAGTGTTTCAACATTACCTTTTGAATATCATTATTTGAACGATGGTGATATTATTGAAACATATGATCTGGACCGGCACGGTAAATGGATAGCCCAGGTAGATTTAGTTGTTATATTTGATGTTGGTGATTTCAAACGGATCCGCGGAATCAAAGATCAAATTGAACGCCACAATATAGCTACACTTAATATTGATCATCACCCACACCCTGAAGACCATCCCTTTACACACAATGTGGTAGATTTACAGGCCGCATCCACAGGCGATATGGTTTATGATTATATCAAAACAGTGCGTGATGGTAAAATAACCAAAGCCATGGCGGAAGGGATATATACTGCAGTAATGACTGATACGGGTTGTTTCCGTCATTCGAATACGGATTCTCACTGTCACAATATTGCTATTGAGTGTATTGAGGTCGGAGTGGATATTTCTAGTCTTTACCAACGAATATACGAATCAAGTTCACACGCGAGAGTTGCCTTACTGGGCAAGATATTGCAGGATATTCATTATGAGCTGGATGGTGAATTCGCTTGGTTTGTTATTGATCAGAAAATGATGGATGACGCTAAGGCAACAAATGCTGATATAGATGGATTCAGTGATTTCGTGCGCACAATCCGGGGAGTAGAGGTCGCCATGATGGTCCTGGAAAATGCTGATGGCAGTTGTCGCTTGAATTTCCGGTCGAAGGGGAGATATGTAATTAATGGCGTAGCTTCCGAACTTGGTGGTGGTGGCCATCAATTTGCTGCAGGTGCGATCGTAAATGAATCAATTGGGACATTATTATCAAACGCTGTGGAAAAAACAAGGTCTGCAATAATGACCCAAAGCGGACAAGCATAATGAAGATCTTATTAGCGAAAGATGCCGGATATTGTTTTGGCGTTAGAGACGCTGTGAACCTGGCCTATGAAACGGCTGAGAAGGAAGGTGAAGTATACATGCTTGGTCATATTGTCCATAATGAGAATGTGGTAGAAGAGCTCGAAAAAGCAGGCACGAAAGTTATACATGACTTGAATGAAGTCCCTGATAATAAACCAATATTATTTCGCGCTCATGGTACTGTACCAAAGGTTTGGGATGAAGCGGGAAAAAAAGGCATAAATATTGTCGATGCTACTTGCCCATTAGTTACTGAAATTCATGAAGAAGTACGAAAATTAGCTGCCGAAAATCGGCGCATAATCATAATTGGGGATCACGGGCATGATGAGGTCAATGGTATAATGGAACAGGTACAGGATCCAATTGTAGTAGCCAACCCTGAAGAGGCTAAAAGGCTGAGAAAAATGAAAAAAGCAGGGGTAGTTTCGCAATCTACCCAAATGATTGAAAATGTTCAGGAGATAATCAATATACTCATGACCAAGGTTTTTGATTTAAGATTCGTAAATACAATCTGTTTTCCAACTCGCAGAAATCACGAACAGATAAAAAGTTTAGCAGAACTTTCTGATATCATGATAGTTATTGGCTCATTCACCAGTGCCAACTCAAAACGTTTGACAGAGTTGGCTAAAGAGAGAAATGAAAGAACTTATCAAGTCACTTGCGCTAATGACTTGGATTCAAATTGGTTCCAACAATCCGATACAGTGGGAGTATCAGCTGGCGCATCAACTCCGGATAATATTATCGAAAATGTAGTAACAGCAATTAAATTCTTCGGAAAAGTAAAAGAGGAGGAATTGATATATGAGTAAGGGATCATATGAAGTAAAGGTTGGCCTTGCAGAAATGCTAAAAGGCGGCGTTATCATGGATGTAACAGACGCCAAGCAAGCTAAGATCGCAGAAGATGCTGGTGCGGTAGCTGTAATGGCCTTGGAACGAATTCCAGCAGATATTCGTGTTGATGGCGGTATTGCACGCATGAGTGATCCTTCCATGATCCAAGATATTCAGGAAACTGTATCCATACCGGTTATGGCCAAGTGCAGAATTGGGCATTTCGCAGAAGCTCAGATCTTAGAGGCCATAGAAATCGATTTTATTGATGAGAGCGAAGTATTAACACCGGCTGATGAAGCAAACCATATCTGGAAGCATTCCTTTAAGGTGCCCTTTGTTTGTGGTTGTAGGAACCTGGGTGAAGCCTTGCGCCGCATTGGCGAAGGCGCTGCCCTGATTCGGACAAAAGGGGAAGCGGGCAGCGGCAATATTGTCGAGGCTGTTCGCCATATGCGAGAAGTTCAATCCAAAATAAGGCAATTAACCAAAATGGATGACGATGAATTGATGGCTGCAGCAAAGGATATGGGTGCCCCTTTTAGCCTGGTGCAGCAAGTATCTAATCTGGGGAAATTACCGGTACCGAATTTTGCAGCTGGGGGTATAGCCACTCCAGCGGATGCATCCCTAATGATGCAGCTGGGAGCAGAAACTGTATTTGTGGGATCCGGAATATTCAAATCAGAAGATCCGGCAAGTCGTGCCCAGGCGATAGTAGAAGCAGTGACGTATTATCAGGATGCAAACAAACTGCTTAAGGTCTCGACAGGACTTAAATCAGCCATGAAAGGACTCGATATTTCTGAGATCCCAGAAGATCAATTATTGCAGGAACGCGGTTGGTAATGAAAATTGGCATCTTAGCTCTGCAAGGCGATTTTGATAAACATCGCTTGATTCTTGAGCAACTGGACTTGGAACCATCTCTGGTACGGTATCCAAGCGATTTGAACCATGTCAGTGGATTAATAATTCCGGGTGGGGAGTCAACCACAATGACAAAATTAATGACCCGCGGCGGTTTTTATAAGTATATAACTTCCTTTGCCAATACGAATCCTGTCTTGGGCACTTGTGCCGGGTTGATTATGATGTCCAGCCAGGCGAAAGATAAACGAATAAAGACACTAGGATTGCTTGATCTAGATGTAGAAAGGAATGCCTGCGGTAGACAAATACATTCTATTTGTGTACCATTGAATGTCAATATTAATGGTAAATCACAGCCAACGGAGGCAACATTTATCCGGGCACCAAAAATCGTGCGGTGTGGGCCCAATGTAAATGTATTGGCAACATTCAATGGTTCGCCGTGCGCCGTGCAGTCAGGTCTACATTTGGGCTTATCTTTTCATCCTGAACTTAATGGCGTTACTATTTTCCACGAATTTGCATTTAAAAAATCAGTGGCTTTAAAAGAGGAAAGGATCCATGCAGCTTAAGTATCTACCGATGATTAAATCACCGCAGGATATTCGCAATTACTCCGATAGTGAATTAAGAGAATTGTGTGCTGAGATTCGTAAATATACAATTGACACAGTAACGGAGATAGGCGGTCATCTAGCATCAACACTTGGCGCTGTGGAACTTACAGTAGCATTACATCATGTGTATAATACTCCGGAAGATAAATTAATATGGGATGTGGGTCACCAGGCTTACGCGCATAAGATATTGACGGGACGTTTTGAAGAGATAAAAACAATTCGTCAGTATGGAGGATTAAGTGGTTTTCTAAAAAGAACTGAAAGTGAATACGATGTTTTTGGCGCAGGTCATGCATCTACCTCAATATCAGCAGCCCTTGGGGTTGCCACTGCACGAAATCAAAAAAATGAAAATTTTAAGGTTATTGCTGTAATTGGAGATGGTGGATTAACAGGAGGTCTCGCTTTTGAAGGATTGAATAACGCGGGCAATCTAAATACTCAAATTCTTGTGGTCTTAAATGATAATGAAATGTCAATCAGCCCAAATGTTGGCGCAATTAGTAAATATTTAACCCGTATCACAACTAATCCACTTTATAATAGAATTCGAGATGAGATTTGGAAAGTCACTGATTCTCTGCCGTGGGGAAAGAGGGTTTCCAAGCGGCTCCTGCATAAAATAGATGAAAGTTTAAAAGCACTTTTGGTCCCCGGTGTATTATTTGATGAACTTGGATTTCGGTATTTTGGACCTATTGATGGTCATGACATAAGTGAACTTGTCAATACATTAAGGAATATCAAGCATATCAATCAGCCAATTTTATTACACACTATCACCAGAAAAGGCAAGGGAATGGATGTTGCGGAACAAGATCCAATAAAATACCATGGGGTTAAGGGTAATGGATCGAATGGTCAATTAAAAAAGCCTACAAAACCTACAGTCCAACTTTTTCAGAATGTGTTTGGACATTTGGCCTGTGAAATTGCTCGGAATCGTAAGGATACGATTTGTATAACCGCAGCGATGCGAGAAGGCACTGGATTGGTACCCTATGCAAAGGAATTTCCTGAAAGGTTTTTTGACGTCGGGATTGCTGAAGGTCATGGAGTTACATTTGCAGCAGGTGTTGCAACAGAGAATGTTCGACCAATAGTAGCAATATACTCTACTTTTCTTCAGCGCGCGTATGATCACATCGTCCATGATGTCGCTATTCAGCATTTGCCGGTTGTTTTCTGTATGGATAGAGCAGGCATTGCTGGTGAGGATGGCCCCACCCACCATGGTGCGCTGGATATAGCATATCTGCGCTGCGTGCAAAATATGATTATAGCAGCGCCAAAAAATGGACAGGAATTCCGACATTTGTTATATACTGCGCTGAATCAGAAAAAATTACCGTTTACTATCCGTTACCCCAAAGCCAGTGCGGTTGAATTTGATCCTGATGGTCAGGCAGAATTTCTGCCTATTGGCAGCTGGGATGTAGTGCGCACTGGCGAGGACATTGTTGTTTTAGCTGTTGGGCCACTGGTTTATAATGCCGAAAAAGCGGCCCAAGCACTTCATGAAAAAGGTGTATCTATTGAAGTGGTGAATTGTCGTTTCCTAAAACCAATGGATGAATCATACCTGCAATCAATGAAACAGCGCTTTAATACTGTCATCACTATTGAAGAAGGTGTTGTTACTGGTGGGTTTGGTGATGGTGTTTCTGCTTGGCTGCTGGAGAATGGTTTTCAAGGTAATATACGTCGCCTGGGTCTGCCAGACGAATTCGTTCAGCATGGTCCCAGGGACCGTATTCTCAATGACCTTGGTCTGGATGATAAAGGAATAGTAAATACAGTAACTTCCTTAATTGACGTTGCAGCAGTAATAGTCTAGGACTGAATGAGTTCAGTTTTTCTGGTCCTTTTTGGGTTAGGAATATTCTTCTTAGGATATCGGTTTTATTCTCATTTTATTGGGAACCGGATTTATGAAATCAATGATCTTGATTTAATTACACCAGCTCATGAATTTGAAGATGGTGTTGATTATCTACCTACCAAACGACACATTCTTTTTGGTCATCATTTTACCTCTATAGCTGGCGCAGCACCCATTATAGGACCATGTATTGCTGCATATTGGGGGTGGCTGCCAGCATTTGTTTGGGTAGTACTGGGAACGGTATTTATGGGTGCTGTTCACGATTTTGGTGCTTTGGTGATCAGCATTAAGGAAAAAGGACGTAGTATTGCTGATATTACCGCAAGTGTAATTAGTAGACGTACAAGGATTATGTTCCTCATATTTGTAATGATGTTGATATGGTTGGTACTGGCGGTGTTCGCTATGGCAATCGCTGATCTTTTCGTAAGTATCCCCTCTTCTGTACTACCAATTAATATTCAAATTATTGTCGCATTAATTATTGGTTGGATCATATATAAGAAAGGCATGAATACATTTATTCCTTCCATTATTGCACTTGGAGTTCTTTACTTTTTTGTTTGGTTAGGTACCCAGATTCCATTGAGTTTTTCATCATTTGGATGGGTGGAAGACCAACAAGCTTCGGTCTGGATCATTATTTTATTTATTTATTCTGGAATTGCCAGCCTTTTACCAGTCTGGTTGCTTTTACAGCCGAGAGATTATATCAATAGCCATCAGCTATTAGTTGGACTTGGTCTAATATTTCTTGGGATCGCAGTAGCCAATCCAATTATAGAAGCTCCACTAATCAGAACCAGTTTTGAAGCATCTGCGCCATCAATTTTTCCTTTATTATTCGTGACCATCGCCTGCGGTGCAATTAGCGGATTTCACGGATTAGTATCTTCAGGCACGACCTCCAAACAAATTAACAGTATCACAGACGCCAGGCTGATCGGTTATGGTGGTATGATTGGAGAGGGGACATTAGCATTGGCTTCTACTATATGTGCCGTAGCGGGGATAGGATTAGTGTCTACTTGTAATTTACCAGCAATAGGTGCTGTATCAGATTTAACCTGGTCTGTTTATTATGATTCTTGGGCGCATGCTAGCGCGAATAAAGCTACTGCCTTCGTACTTGGTGGAGGCGCACTGCTCGAATCCATAGGGTATCTCACCTGAGCTTGCCAAAACGCTTATGGCGGTGCTTGTTATTGCTTTTGCAGCTACTACACTAGATACTGCCACTAGAATACAGAGATTTATAATAACTGAGCTTGGAATTGTCCTGCGGTTTAAGTTATTAACCAATAGATATGCAGCTACCATCGCTGCTATTTTGCCGGCAATATTACTGGTTTTTCTAAATGTATCCCTGCCCAATTCCACTGAGGCTAAACAAGTAGCATGGGTGCTTTGGCCCATATTTGGTGCAAGCAACCAGATGCTAGCTGCGTTGACATTGATGGTATTAACTTTATATTTCTGGCAGAAAAATAAGCCAGTGCTAGCACTACTTATACCAATGATCCTTGTTATGCTGGTCACGATTGTAACGCTGTGTTTGAAAGCCATGGAATTTTATAATCAGAATACCACACTATTCGTAATTAACCTTTTTCTGATTGGGCTGGTTCTGTGGATGATCGTGGAAGGTATTATTGTCTTTCAAAAGAAACGAAAGATAACTGCCATTAGTTGAGCATGAGTCTTTATAAAGAATTTGTAGAAATCCTGATCCCTACTGAATTAATCAAAATAGCCGAATTTCACTCAGAACAGCGTACAAAGTATATAAAGCGTCAGTTTTCACCTAGTCAGGCTCCATTAACCCATCTAGAGAGTAATTATATAGGTGTGCTTGGTGAATTAGCCGCAAGGCAATACCTTGAACTTGAAATTGAGTTGAAAGATAACTATAAAAATAATGAGGTTGATTTTGGTGATTTAGATGTAAACGGACTTATATATGATGTAAAAAACAGAGGCTGTTCCTGCAGAATATTACAATTTATTACGTTGCGGGGAAATAAAACCATGGGATCCATATGGTTGCAGAGTTTGGACAGCCAAACATATGCACCATTTGCCGAAGTATACCGGTGGACTAATATTTTGCGCAGTGCAAATACCAGCCGATACAAAAATATTGATAAAAAGTTTTGGAATTCGCACAATATTAATTGCGAATCAGACCGTATTAATTGTAGGGTTTGTTAATCAAAGTGTTATTAAGGAAAAAAGCCTACTTGGCACACTCCAGAATCACCGTCTGGAAAAAGAAGAAAATACAATTCAGATAATTTTATTTTTCATCATTCAGAAATCACATCCATAAAAGAATTAATCTGATTGATATTGTTTTAATCGTTTTTTTCCTAGCTTTATATAGTTCTTGTTCAATTCATAACCTAAAAAGTGTCTTTTCACCATTTTTGCTGCCAGCGCAGTAGTTCCCGACCCTATGAATGGATCAAGAATGATATCACCCGTAAATGAAAATAATTTAATTAATCGTAGCGGTAATTCTACAGGAAATGGCGCTGGATGAGCACGATCGTGTTCTGGAGGAAATTTCCAGATACTGCTTATATACTCACGCCATTCATTTTTGTCAAGTTTACTGTTGGTTTTTGTTTTTTTGTCCATCTTTTCAGGTAATCCATCTTTAACAAAGATATTTATAAATTCTATTGTATTGAGACCGTAGAAGTTTGGAGGATGGGGATACGACCCCATCATCAATTGGTCTGTACTTCCTTTGTCCCAAATAATTAAATCATAACGAAAAAATTCAGTATTATTGAGAATTTTGCATTCAATATCATTATTGATATTGAGATAATCTCGATTATGATGAGTGTTCATTGTTTTTTTATCCATGGGTAATATTGGTGTATTGATACACAGTTTTCCATTTGGTTTTAAAACTCGAAAACATTCTTTCCAAACGGGATTCATACTCGATATATAATCTTCATATGAATTACTGCTTCGCCCAATTTGATCCTGATGATCGTAATTCTTTGCATTAAAATATGGGGGACTAGTAACGATCAAACGGATTGATTCATCAGGTATTTCATCCATTAAAACGCAGGATTTAGTGTAAATGATATCTTTTTCCATTGGAAGAAATTTGGTGTATCAATTAATCTTTGCAATTGCTAAATACTATGTTTTCTAAAAGCATCCAATTAATGATCAAAGTGTATTAATTTCTAAATAACGTAGATTAAAATTGCATACTAACCGTGGGTAAAAGAAAAAAAGCACAAAGAAAAGAACTCAAAAAATGGCAGGCTGATACAAAATTTTCACCCGCCCGAGATTACAATTTTGACAGCATAAGTGGTAGGTCTCTCGATCTATTATACTATCCCCAAAATATTAATGATGAGTACGTCGAAAAACTTGGTTTCCCGGGACAATATCCTTACACACGAGGTGTTCATGCAAATATGTATCGCGGAAAACTTTGGACGATGCGCCAATTTTCGGGATTTGGTACACCTGAGGAGTCTAATGAACGCTACCATTACCTACTAAAGCAGGGACAAACTGGGTTATCCATTGCCTATGACATGCCTACCCTAATGGGGTATGATCCGGATCATCCAATCTCACTGGGTGAAGTAGGTAAATGCGGAGTGAATGTAGCAACGCTAAGAGATATGGAAATTCTGTTGAAAGATATTGATTTAGGTAAGATTTCCATATCGCAAACCATAAATGGCCCGGCCATGATTCTTTTGGCTTTTTATGTTGCTCTTGCCGAAAACCAGGGTGTCGCCTTGGATACACTTCGTGGTACGTTGCAGAATGATATTTTAAAAGAATTTACTGCCCAGAAAGAATGGATTTTTCCTCCGGAACCTTCCATGCGTATTATCACTGATATGTTGTCCTTTTGTACGGAAAATATGCCGCAGTACAACACTATTTCTGTTTCGGGTTACCATATTCGCGAAGCCGGTTCTACAGCAGGTCAAGAACTCGCTTTTACATTAGCAGATGGATTCACCTATATCGATTATGCTTTAAATGCAGGATTACAGATTGACGACTTTGCACCAAGATTATCCTTTTTTTTCAATTCCCATCTTGACTTTTTTGAAGAAATTGCAAAGTTCCGTGCTGCTCGCCGTATTTGGGCTCGCCATTTAAAAGAAAAATATGGTGCAAAAAATGAGCGGTCCTGGAAATTACGATTTCATGCTCAAACTGCAGGATGTTCTTTGACTGCCCAGCAACCGGAAAACAATATTTCCAGAACGGCCTTTCAAGCAATTGCTGCAGTATTTGGCGGTGCACAATCACTGCATACAAATTCAATGGATGAAACATTAGCACTTCCTTCTGAAAAAGCAGCAGAGATCGCACTCCGAACTCAGCAACTCATCGCTTATGAGACGGGTGTGGCTAATGTTGCGGATCCCTTAGGAGGCAGCTGGCTGATTGAATCATTAACTGATCAGCTTGAACAGGAAGCGGAGGAATATTTCGAAGAGATTGAACGGCTTGGAGGCGTTATCCAGGCAATAGAAAAGAGTTATTTTCAAAGAGAGATCGCCCGTTCTGCAAAGAACTACCAAAAACTTATTGATGAAAAACAGCTTTTTATTGTGGGAGTGAACCAGTTTGATAAAGATGATGAAAACATTGATATCCCTATACTTGAAATTGGACCAGAGGCGGAACAAATTCAGGTAAAAGCTGTAAATGAATTGAAAAATACTCGTAATGAAACTGCTGTTCAACAAGCTCTTTACAAAATCCGGGAAACTTGTGCAAATGGTGGTAATATTATGCCACCAATCATTGAAGCATCAAAAGTTTATGTTACACTTGGTGAGATTGTGACTGCAATGAAAGCTGAATTTGGAGAATGGCAGGAAGTTGCAGTTTTTTAATTCTTACAGATTTAATTATTATATATGGCACCGAAAAATAAAATAGTAATTACAGTTACTGGTTTTACTCTGGTCGCCCTGTTCTGGATTTATTGGGTCTCAGTTAATCCGATTGATGAAAGAGCCATGGTAAAATTCATTTCGGTCCAAGAAATATTGCAGACCGAGGACAATGAACGAGTTCGAATTGGTGGTGTCGTCGCTGACGGATCCATTACTTTATCATCTACTAATAAACTTGAAGTGGCTTTTACATTAAAAGAGGGCGATTCATTTTTACCGGTAGAATTTATTGGTACGCGACCAGATCTCTTTAAAAATGGTGCTGAGGTGATTGTTGAAGGATTATATCAGGAAGGTTCGTTTCATGCTGATATCTTGCAGACAAAGTGTGCTTCTCGTTATGAAGGAGATCTAAGAGATGCCTCGTCTTATAATCTTAATGAAATAGAAATATGACCCCAGTTCTAGGTAGTGTTTCCCTTAGCCTCGCTACTGGTTTTGGGATTTTGTCTGTTATATTATTATCATTATACATTAGGTCTGGAGATTACCGGCTTTTCCTTGCGGGGAGACGAATGGCGATTATCGTCTCAGCACTCGTCATAATTGCAACGTTGTTGCTAGTCAAGGAACTCATTACAAGTAATTTCGACGTTGATTATGTCGCACATTATACCAGTATAGAGACGCCTACTATCTATAAGTTTACTGCTCTTTGGGCTGGCCAATCAGGATCACTTCTGTTCTGGGTATTCATTCTTTCCATTTATAGTCTGATTATGATTTTTCAAAACAGAAATCGATATCACCGAATGATGCCTTGGGTTTTATGTGTAATATTGACAGTTCAACTATTTTTTTTGATATTAACAAATTTTATCACAAATCCTTTTGAACCTACAAATGCTGATTTTGTTATTGCTAATGGATTAGGCCTAAATCCGCTACTACAAAATCTAACAATGGCCATTCATCCTCCTGTGCTTTACTTGGGGTTTGTAGGATTTACCATCCCTTTTGCCTTTACTTTCGCAGCGCTTTTGACCAATGAAAAGGGATCATTATGGGTTAGATCAATACGCCGCTGGTCGTTGGTTACATGGTTGGCCCTCAGTTGCGGTATTATTCTCGGTGGATGGTGGGCATATCAGGAACTAGGCTGGGGGGGCTATTGGGCCTGGGATCCGGTTGAAAATGCATCATTTATGCCTTGGCTAACTGGCACTGCGTTTTTGCATTCCATTATCATCCAAGAAAAGAAGAATATGCTTCGTGTATGGAACACGATCCTCATTATGCTCACATTTGCATTAACTATTTTTGGCACTTTTCTTACTCGTAGCGGTGTCATGTCATCTGTTCATTCTTTTACTGAATCACCGCTTGGACCAATTTTCCTTGCTTTCGTTGCAATTATTGTAACCGTTTGTGCGATATTAGTCTTCCAAGGTTTACCGAAAATGAAATCTGACAAACATATAGAATCACTTACATCGAGAGAGAGCGGATTTTTATTTAATAATGTTGTCTTTGTAACCATGTGTTTCGCCGTGTTTTGGGGTACTATTTTTCCAGTAATATCCGAGGCGGTAAGGGGCACCAAGATTACTGTAGGCCCACCTTTCTTTAATCAGGTTAATGTACCAATTGGTCTATTATTGTTAATGTTAACAGGTGTCGGTCCATTACTTGCCTGGCGTAGAACTTCCAGAAGTAACTTTATAAAATATTTTTCAATTCCGGTTGGACTTGCGTTAATCGCGGCAATCGTCTTTTTATTATTTGGTTTCCGGGGCTATGTGGTTATTTCGCTAACGCTTTCTGTTTTTGTTGTGGTAGCAATCATTACTGAGTTTAAACGTGGGATTCAAGCGCGAGTGAACCGTTTTGGTGAATCTTCTTTCGTAGCATTTCGCACGATGGTCAGGAAAAATCGTAGCAGATATGGCGGTTACTTTGTACACCTAGGAATTGTACTAATGTTTATCGGTTTTACTGGCCAGGCTTTTAATTTAAAGAAAGAATTCGGGTTAGGCATTAATGACCGTGAACATGTTGGAGATATTAATTTTGAGCTTAAACAATTGCGGGAAGAGGAAAGGCCCAATCACTTTGCTTGGATAGCTGAGTTGCTAGTAACAGGAAAGGATGGTAACAGCATAACAACCTTACTACCTGAAAAAAGAATCTATTTTCATCGTGATCCTAATCCTGACCGCAGACAACCGCATAGTGAACTCGATATACATACAACATTAAAAGGAGACATTTATTCAGTGTTTTCAAGTATCGATACTGATAATGGTATTGCTTTTTTTCAAATCATGATTAATCCCCTGGTTCAGTTTGTCTGGTATGGTGGATATATGCTTGTGCTGGGTACGTTGATTGCACTCTGGCCCTCCAAACGAGAAAAATTATTGACCTAATGTTTTCGTTTTCAATGTTGATGCTCTTTTGTCTTTTTTCGTTGGTTTTCCTATACTCGATATGGCCGCTATTCAAGGGAATAATATTTAACCCATCGAATAGTCAGGATACACTGGATGCCCTAGAGCGTAGGAAAACGATACTATACAGAGAAATTCAATATATAGATGCAGAATATGACATTGGTAACTTGAATAAAGAAGATTACAACCTTACAAGAACAGAATTAGTTCAGGAAACCTCCGATATTATAGCTGAAATCAAATTAATCTCATCGAATTAAAGCGGTTAAATAATGTTATCTGTAGCTAATATTTCTAAGAGTTTCTATCATAACCCGGTTTTGAAAAATCTTTCGTTCAGAGTGGATGATGGGGATGTTATAGCACTGACAGGGAAAAATGGAGTAGGTAAGTCAACCTTACTACGGATTTTAGCGAGGATCAGCCATCCTGACGGCGGAACTGTAATCTATAATGGTGTTGATATATTCAAGGGTCAGGCGTCCGCAAGAAGCGGAATTCTATATCTAGGCCACGAACCAGGGTTATATCCTTCGCTGTCGGCGATTGAAAATATAGAATTTGCGTGCAGAATTCATGGCAATTATCCAATAGAAGAAAATATCATCACTGCTCTGAAAAATATCGGCCTATCTAAACAGATCAAGGACCCTATAAAAATTTATTCAAAAGGCATGCTTCAGCGACTTAAATACGCATTAGCAAACTTATTACCTTGGTCAATGCTATTTTTTGACGAACCGTTTTCCGGATTAGATATAGAAGGTAGAAATTTAGCACTGGGTTATTTAAATGCTTGGAAAGCAAATGATCGTGCGATGATATTTGTGACTCATGATGTAGAATGGGGATTATCGTTTTGCAACCGTTTATTATTATTAGAAGCAGGTTCTTTTAAAATTGATCAAAATGCTGATAGTATTGATGTGAAAACAATTATGAGTGGATTGCAATAAAGATGTTTTGGTCATTAGTACGTAAGGATTTGCTTCTGGAATTGCGTACGAAGGAAATCACGATTTCGATGCTTGCATTTGGACTGGCGACTATCTTGATTTACGCTCTGGCCTTTAGTGTGTCTCCAGCAATGTATCGTTCATTTGCCCCAGGTCTGTTTTGGGTAATTATTCTTTTTGCGAGTGCGTTAGGATTACACAGAATGTTTGTTCTTGAAAAAGAATTTGATGCTTTTAGCCTTTCTATATCAGCCCCGGTTGATAGAGGTATAATATTTTTAGCTAAATGGATTAGTGGAACCATTTTACTGATTATTTCTGAAATCGTTATTATCCCACCATTTGTTGTGTTCATGGGCTTATCTTTACCTAATAATTGGTTAATCATGATTATGATAATTATCATAGGAAATCTAGGCATCATGGCTATAGGTAGTTTAGTTAGCGGGTTAGCCATGCGGGCAAAAATGAGTGAAATCCTTTTACCTATTCTTCTTTTTCCTCTTGTTTCCCCGCTGCTCATTGGTTCTGTAAAAGCTACCAACGGTTGGTTTCAGGGCATACCATTTATGAATTGGCAATTTTGGGTTCTCTTAATGATAACTTTTGTAGTAGTATTTGCACTGCTTGGCTATACCATCTTCGACCACATTACTGAAGAATAATGCAGCGGTTTTTTTCTTACAAAATCAATTTCCTCTCTGGGGCAGTTGTTTTAGTCGCAATGGTTTGGAATATTTATAATATTTTTACCAATACACCTATGGTTCCTGATCAGCATTGGGCACAGAAAATATTTTATATTCACGTACCAGTTGCGTGGACAGGATTTTTATCCTATTTCATTGTTATGTTAGCAGGAATATTATATTTGATTAATAAAGAACAAAAATGGGACCGACTTGGCCTTGCAGCTGCAGAAATAGGGACATTGTTCGTAACACTGGTATTAATTACAGGACCAATCTGGGCCAAACCAATTTGGGGTACGTGGTGGACCTGGGAGCCACGACTCACAACCACACTTATTTTGTTTTTAATATATGTGGGGTATTTCATGTTACGCTCATTTGGTGGGCACCCTGAGCGGACTTCAAGGTATGCCGCAGTTCTAGGTATTATTGCCTTCATTGATGTGCCAATTATTTTTTATTCTGTCCGATTTTGGGAAGAACAATTTCAATCCCACCCGCAGGTTGAAATAACGCAGCAAATTCCAGACATTGTTATCCCTTTCCTGGTTTCGCTGATCATTTTCACAATGCTATTTTCATTTATGCTGCGCTTCAGAATGCATGTATTAAAAATCATTGACCCCAGAAATAGATTATAATGAAATATTATTTTTTTGGTAATTTCATTTCTGCAATCGTGATAGTAATAGTTTTTATAGCCGCTTGGTTTATAAGACAAATATTCACTGAAAAAAAACACTTCGAAAAGCAATCCAATAGCAGTTAAAGATATATAAGAGGTAGGTTTTCATGGGAAAGAGAAAAATTATACATGTTGTAGGTACTGGAACTATTGGCGAGCCCCTTATTGGTCTATTAACGGACTATAGAGATAAATTGGGCATCGATGAGATAACATTTCATAAAAACAGTGCATTACTTGGAGATTATACAAAAGTACTTGATCTACAGAAACGCGGTGCTCGCCTAGCAGTCGATAAAACAAAAGTAGATAAATTCTGTGCTCTTGATATGGAACCAGAATTCGAAACGGAAGAAGCAATTGGTCGAGCTACTGTAATAATCGACTGTACACCAAAAGGGATAGGTCATCGCAATAAAGAAAGGTACTATTCTAAATTCGCTGGTAAGGTAAAAGGTTTCTTGGCGCAAGGTAGTGAGTCTGATTTTGGGAAAAAATATGCGGTTGGTATCAATGACGAAGCGCTATTGGTTGAAAGTGACCAATTCATACAAATAGTATCCTGTAATACGCACAATATTTCTTGCATTACTAAAACAATTGCATTGGATGGCTTGGGATCTGAAAATTTTGTTGCGGGGAAATATGTCTGTATTAGACGGGCTAACGATATGCATCAGGAAGATGGTTATATACCATCGCCGCAAGTCAATGTGCATAAATCAGAGCAGTATGGCTCACACCATGCTGGCGATGCTGCCGCAGTATTCAAGACATTAGACATGGATTTGAACATGTTTTCATCAGCAATGAAGGTCAATAGCCAATATATGCATGTATTGTGGTTTAATTTGAGGGTAAATGAATCAATATCATTGAATGAAGTGAAGGATAAACTGAATGCAAACAAATATGTGGCACTTACTGCAAAAGATATGACAAGCACAGTCTTTTCGTTTGGTAGAGATCATGGACATTATGGCAGGATATTGAATCAAACTGTAGTTGTTGAGCAGACACTGAACGTGAGAAATGGGAATGAAATTAATGGGTTTTGTTTTACTCCTCAGGATGGTAATTCGCTGCTGAGTAGTGTATCTGCTACTTTATGGTTTCTTTATCCCCATTCCTATAAAGACAAGCTTGGTTCTTTGTCTGATTTGTTTTTTGATCATATTTGAAACTAGTAGTCCAAAGTATTGTCACGGGTCCATTCCAAGAAAATACATACATAGTAGGCGATCAGTTAAGTAGTCAATGTGTGTTGATTGATCCTGGTGATGAGGACCAAAAAATTATTCAGGTCCTGGAAGAAAATAATCTACAGCCAATTGCGATTATAAACACCCATGCACACCTAGATCACATTGGTGCAGTAGCTGAAATCAAAGAAAGATATACGATACCTTTTTATTTGCATATTGCGGAAAAACCTGTCCTGGAATCTTACCCAATTGCCACCAGAATGTTTGGACTGCAGGAAAAGGAAACCCCATCCGTTGATAAATGGATTGAATCGGGAGGTCCTCTAAAAATTGGGCCATTTGCGTTCTCTATTATTGAGACACCAGGGCATACACCTGGAGGCTGCAGTTATGTAATTGAAGATTGTGTCTTTGTTGGAGATACACTATTTCAAGGTTCAATCGGGCGAACAGACCTTCCGGGTGGGGATTGGCCCACCCTTGAGAATTCTTTGGTAAACCTGATGACAAGTTTGGATCTAGATGTTACAGTATATTCTGGGCATGGACCCGTTACGTCTCTACGAATCGAAAAAGAACAAAACCCCTTTTTAATTCCGCTGAAAAATCGAGTAAATTAGTGGTTAAAATGATTAATAGGTGTTTTTGAACATTAATGTTCAAATCAACAGAATGTTTATATGAAAATTTCAGACAAATTAGAGAATTTTAAGACCCAAGGTAAAACTTATTACAGCTTTGAGTTTTTCCCGCCCAAGACGGACTTTGGTCTAGATAATCTTTATAGCAGAATTGATAGAATGGCATCTCTGCAACCAGCTTATATCGATATAACCTGGGGAGCAGGTGGATCCACTGCTGATAGAACTTTGGAAATGAGTAAAACAATCCAGAAATATTTTGGATTAGAAGTAATGATGCATCTTACTTGTACAAACATGCCCGTATCATCAATAAATAAGGTTCTCGTAGATGCGCAGGAGAATGGTCTTTCAAATATTCTGGCGCTTAGGGGAGATCCGCCGGAGGGAAACGTGGAATGGGAAAAACATGAGCAGGGATTTAAATATGGCATTGACCTTGTTCGCTTTATAAGGAAGGAGTTTGGTGATGACTTTTTCTTGGGTGTCGGCGGTTATCCAGACAGCCATCAAGAACAAAGTGATATTGATAAAGACATATCGTATTTAAAGGAAAAAGTTGATGCAGGTTCAGACATTGTTGTAACTCAGTTATTCTATGATGTGGATAAATTTTTGATTTTCAGAGATAAATGCTCCACCATAGGTATACATGTTCCGATAATTCCTGGAATCATGCCCATACATAACTATGCTAGGTTTATAAAATTTACTCAATTCTGTAAGATTAGTATTCCTAATTCAGTTACCAAAACAATTGAGTCTTTGAAAAATGATGATTCTAGCGTGATTAATTATGGCATTGACCAGGCAACTTCAATGTGTGAAAAACTCATTGCAGAAGGTGTACCTGGTTTGCATTTCTATACACTTAACCTCGAACATTCTGTTTCGGGAATATTAGAATTACTTGGCCTAATCTCAGCTCAAAGGTCTGCAAGGGAATTACCGTGGCGCCAGTCAACAGCGGAAAATCGAAAAACTACGGAGGATGTGCGGCCAATATATTGGAGTAATCGTCCGGTGAGTTATTTAACACGTACGGAAACTTGGGATGATTTTCCTAATGGTCGTTGGGGTGATATAACAAGTCCCACTTTTGGAGAACTTAATCAGTATCATGCTATAAGAGCAGGGTCAAAAAGTGATAAAGTTAAAGCCCGACGGAGAAAGCTCTGGGGTGAACCAAAATCAATCAGGGACATAAAGAAAGTTTTTGTATCCTTTTGTGAAGGTAAAATAAAAACCTTGCCGTGGTGTGAAATACCACTTGCCATTGAAAGTGAACAAATCTCGAAAGATTTGGTTAAACTAAATGAGTTGGGCTTTTTAACAATCAATTCCCAACCAAAAGTCAATGGTGTACCCTCAGAGGACCCTGATGTTGGATGGGGTGCTCCAGGAGGAAGAGTGTATCAAAAAGCCTACCTGGAATTTTTCACCACAAAGGATAAACTAGATACATTGTTAGAGTCTATTGACTCTTTAGATAGTATATCATATCAAGCCATAAATAGTAGCGGTGATTTTATTTCAAATTTACCTGAAAATTGTGTTAATGCCGTAACGTGGGGTATTTTCCCTGGGCAGGAAATAGTGCAGCCTACCATTGTGGATACACGGTCATTTTTTATTTGGAAGGATGAAGCGTTCAGTTTGTGGATTGATGATTGGGCCAATATTTATGATGCGAAATCAGAATCCTATAAATTATTAAATGAAGTTTATAACACTTATTACTTGGTAAACATTGTAGATAACGATTTTGTTGATGGCGATATGCTTAAACATATACTAGGCTCATGAAAAACTCTGTATTCAACCAGTTTGAAAAATCATTATATGAAGCGCTCTCAAACGGTGATCATATTAGGGTAGGCCAGCAGATAATTATAGCTGTATCTGGTGGGAAGGATTCCATGACTTTGCTCTACTCCATGTGCAGGATCGCCGACGGATTGAATTTAAAAATTAATGCGGTACATATAAATCATCATCTCCGTGATAATTCCAATAATGATCAAATCTTAATGGAGAAATTTTGTAAGCAGTTGAAAATCAATTTCACCCTTGATCATCTGAACCCGGCGACTAAACTAAAGGGAGAAAGTCCAGAAGCATGGGCCAGAAACCACAGGTATGCTTCATTGGAACGAATCCGCAAAGAAATTGGTGCAGATTGGATTTTTACTGCACATCATGGAAATGATCAAATTGAAACCATTCTCTTTCATCTATCACAAGGTACCGGCATAAGTGGTTTGCGAGGGATCCATGATAATCAAGGACATATTTTACGCCCCATGCTTTGTTTTTCCCGTAGTGATATAGATCAATATGCGGCAGAAATGAATATCCCATGGGTAGATGACAGTTCAAATCTTGATGAATCAATTCCTCGAAATAATTTGCGACATAATGTGATCAAGCCATGGGAAAGATCAAATCCTGATTTGGTCAGCGCCTTTCATGAAATTAGTGAACACGCTAAGGATGCAAATGAAGCACTGCAATTCGCAGCAAATTTGTTAATTCCTGATATCATAAAACAAAAAAATGACAATTTATTTAGTTTGGATGAGGAACAACTAAGGGCAATACCACCATTATTGCGTACAATATTGTTGCGCGAATTAATTGGTACCACTGAACCTTGGAGAAGATTTACCCATAATGGGTTACGAACTTTTGTCACTAATGCAAAAATTGGACAAATTTATCGGCTGCCAAATAATTGGCAATTGCTAAAAGACCGCAGGCAATTCATCCTCAATAAAACAAAAGTTAAACAGAAAAAACCAATTGTCGTTTATCCCAATATTAAGGTGAATAACGGTGATTTCATGTTTATCTGGAAAACAGATATTCGCCTCGAATCAGTTAGTGATAACCGGGATACTGAATTGATTGACGCAAATAAGATTAATTGTCAAACTCTTACACTACGACCATGGCTGCCTGGCGATCGATTTCACCCGTTTGGTATGATCGGAACAAAAAAAATAAGTGATTACTTGATTGATGAGAAAGTTGATCTATTTAGTAAGGAAAATCAGTGGGTTTTATTAGATGGAGGGGAAATAATTTGGCTCTGTGGACATAGAATCAGCGATGAGGTAAAGATTACCGATAAGTCAACGTATTATGCGAAACTTATATTTAAACATTAAGTACCCTAAATATGAAATATAATAGTTATACACTGAAGAAGATTATTAGTGAAGATAGGATTCAAAAACGTGTCAAAGAACTGGCTAGTGAGTTATCAAAAAAGTTCACCAATGAAATACCCATATTTATTGGCGTATTAAATGGTAGTTTTATGTTTATGGCTGATCTTCTCAGATACCTCAAAATTGACTGTGAAATGGATTTTATCAAATTATCCAGCTATAAAGGGAAAGAATCCACAGGAACAGTAAGATTACTTAAAGATATATCTGCTGATATAACGGATAGACACGTAGTTATTATTGAAGATATTATTGATTCAGGGTTAACGATTGAGTTTTTAAAAGAAAGGCTGCACGGAGCCTCGCCTAGATCTGTCACAATTACGACGTTGTTATTTAAACCAGACGTTGCAAAATTAAGTTCCCCACTTGATCTTATAGGGTTTGAAATTCCACCGCATTTTGTTGTAGGATACGGGTTAGATTATAATCAGAAATTACGTCACTTGCCGGCGATATATAGATTGGAACAATAAATTATGCCAAAGGAAAACGGTCAGATGAAACCGCAGAAGCGCAATCCAAAAGGACAAAGACTAGGAGGAGAAGATAAAGATAAGAAAAATACTGAATTTCAGTGGAAGCGAGCCGGTAAAACATCTTTCATCTGGGTTTTTATCCTTATCACAACAATATTTCTCTCAGGATTATTTACTTCTGGGAACCAAAAAGCTGTCGAAATTCAATATTACCAGTATAGAGAATTTCTTGAACAAAAACTTATAGAAAAAGCTACGATAGTTGAGGATGTATTTACAGGTCAACTGCAGACTCCACAAACGGTAATTGCAGAAATAGGGCCAATTGAAAATGTAACACGCTTCAAAGTTATTCTACCCTTTATAGATCGAGAAGCGATGACGGAATGGAGTCAGTTTGGCGTGGATTATAGTTTTAAACAGCAGTCTATAGATTGGACGGGATATTTTCTGAATATGCTTCCGTGGTTGCTAATTATTGGAGTATGGATATTTATTCTCAGGCGTATGCAAACGGGTGCTGGTGGAATGAAAGGTATTTTCAATTTTGGCAAAAGTCGTGCAAAAATTTGGACACCTGATATGCACCGAGTGACATTTGATGATGTTGCTGGATGTGTAGAGGCGAAGGAAGAATTAAAAGAAGTAATAGATTTCTTAAAATATCCTAAACGATTTCAGAAACTTGGTGCGAAGATTCCGAAGGGAGCGTTGCTCATCGGGTCGCCTGGAACTGGAAAGACTTTGCTTGCAAGGGCAATCGCTGGCGAAGCGGACGTACCATTTTTTAACCTCAGCGGAGCAGACTTCGTAGAAATGTTCGTTGGTGTTGGTGCGTCGCGAGTTCGTGACTTATTTGAACAAGGTAAAACAAATTCTCCATGTATAATATTTATTGATGAATTGGATGCAGTTGGTCGACAACGGGGAGCTGGTATTGGTGGAGGTCATGATGAAAGAGAACAAACTTTAAATGCACTACTTGTTGAAATGGATGGTTTTAATTCTGAACAGTCTGTAATTATTCTTGCCGCTACAAATAGACCTGATATTCTAGATCCAGCATTACTAAGGCCTGGTAGATTTGATCGCCAAATAATAGTAGATGCACCTGACTACAAGGGTCGGCTGGGTATTCTTAAAGTCCATACCAAGAAGATTATACTTAATAAGCGCAAGGTTAAATTGGAAGTGCTGGCAAAAGGTACGCCTGGTCTTGTGGGAGCTGATTTAGCTAATTTGGTCAATGAAGCAGCGTTACTTGCAGCACGTAAAAAGAAAAAAGCTGTTGATATGGACGATTTTGAAGATGCGAAAGATAAAGTGATGATCGGGATTCAACGTAAAAGTGTCATTTTAACTGATGATGAAAAGAAAGTGACTGCGTACCATGAATCTGGGCACGCACTTGTAGCTGCATTAACGCCAGGCGCAGATCCGATCCATAAAGTTACAATTATACCCCGTGGTAGGGCACTTGGCGTTACCACACAGCTACCTATAGATGAAAAGCATACCTATTCCAAAGATTTCATAGAAGGGCGCTTAGCGATTCTACTCGGCGGTCGCGCTGCGGAGAGTATGATCTTTAATGAACTTACAACTGGTGCTGGAGATGATATAGAACAGGCCACAAAGATTGCTAGAAAAATGGTATGTGAGTGGGGAATGAGTGAAAATTTAGGACCTATGACTTTTGGAAAGAAAAATGAAGAAATTTTCCTTGGTCGTGAAATCCAATCCCACCGTGATTATAGTGAAACCACTGCAAAACTTATCGATACTGAAGTGGTGAAAGTAATTCGCAAGGCTGAGAAATCTGCCAAACAAATATTGAAGAAGAATGATAAAATACTGCATGCTATGGCTAGCGCACTGCTTAAGCATGAAACGATTGATCACAATGATGTGAAAAATATACTGGATGGGAAAATACTGCGTCGTAGAAAAGTTAACGGAGCGGCCAAAACAACCCGCAAAAAGAAAAAAACTACTACTACACAGAAAGCTGCCGCCAAAAAATCGACAAAATCCTGATCGAACGGGTATTTCAAGTGGCGGTTTATTAACTGCAAACTAGTTCCAAAATCATAACTTGGATACCACTGATTTCCAACACCGGCTTACTAACAATAATACCCCGACCTTGGTAATGGGTATTCTGAATGTAACACCTGATTCGTTTAGCGATGGTGGGCAGTTTCTTGATACAAAAAATGCTGTCACCCATGCCCTAAAAATGGCTGACCAAGGGGCTGATATTATTGATATAGGTGGAGAATCAACAAGACCAGGATCCGATTCTGTATCTACTTATGATGAAATGGCACGCGTTATTCCAGTTATCGAAAAAATTCGTAATCGATCTTCTATCCTAATTTCAATTGATACTTATAAAGCTGAAGTTGCCAGAGAAGCAGTAGTAGCCGGTGCGAACATTATTAATGATATTAGTGGTCTTAATTTCGATCCTGAAATGGTAAATATCGTAAGGGACCATAGAGTACCTATTGTTATAATGCATATAAAAGGAACGCCAAAAAATATGCAAGTCGACCCGCAATATGATGATTTGATTCAGGAAATAATTGATTATTTTCAAAAACAGATTGATTTTTGCAGGGATAATGGTGTTCCAAAATCAAAAATTATACTAGATCCTGGGATCGGATTTGGTAAAAGGTTGAATGATAATTTTATCTTGATCAGGGAACTAAAGCGTTTCACTGATTTGGGTTATCCAGTTTTAATTGGACCTTCTAGAAAATCATTTATCGGACTAACCCTTGATCTGCCGGTAGAACAGCGCTTTGAGGGTACAGCTGCTGCCATCACTGCAGGTATAATTAATGGTGCCCGTATTATTCGTGTGCATGACGTATTGGAAATGAAACGCGTTCAGATCATCAGTGACAAAATCAGAGGAGCGATCGCTTAGATGTACTTGTTTGATTTATGGTTTATCCGGGTAACGTTGATTGATGTCATTGATCTTATACTTGTAACTTGGTTGTTCTATAGGGTATATAAATACTTTCACGAGACCCGAGCCGGACAAATGCTTCTAGGACTCGTAATTTTACTGATTGCCTCTGTTTTATTTAATACAGTTGGTTTAAGTGCATCATCGTGGGTTGTAAATCAATTTCAAACAGTCTGGGTTGTTGCTTTTGTTATTCTTTTCCAGCCGGAAATACGGCGTTTACTCATCTATGTGGGTCAGACTCGTTTTTTCCGTCGTATTTTCCAAATAGGGTCTTCACGTACTATTGAAGCTATTGTGGAAGCTTCCATTCAATTAACAGAAAATAAATGGGGCGCTCTAATAGTAATCCAGAGAGAAACAGGACTTCGTACTTATAAAGAAGCAGGTACAGAATTAAAAGCAGAGGTGACAGCGCCGTTATTATTGTCAATATTTAACCCGGGATCACCGTTACATGATGGCGCTGTAATTATTCAAAATGATATTATTGACGCAGCTGCTTGTATTTTACCATTAACTGAGAGTACTATGGTCGATCCTGGGATGGGTACCCGACACCGGGCAGCTCTGGGAATCTCCGAAGAAACAGATTCAATAGTATTAGTTATATCTGAAGAAACAGCCAAGATTTCTCTCGCGGAAAATGGTCGGTTTATAAAAATTGGCATGGATGAAATGGATCTTCGTCGGCATCTTAATGAACGCATGTTTATCTCATCTGGGGATTAATATTGTACACCAATATTTGAATTTGTTGCATTGATTTGATATGTAAATTATTCTCATGGATTTAGCAGAACTGAAAGATAGATTTACTGCATCCGAGTCAAAACACTTTGAACTTCGGGGGTATCTTTGACCTAAAATCACAAGAGACACAATTAAAGTCTCTGCACAAAGAATCCCTGGATCCGTTGTTTTGGAATGATAAAGAAAATGCAAGTAAAATTCTGAGGAATATCAGCCGATTGGAAAATAATATTAAACTTTGGGCGGATTTAGAGCAACGGCATAGTGATATCTCTGTATTGTTTGAATTCGCGGAAAGCGGAGAGATTCAAGATGACGAAATTCTCAGTGAAATCAAAGCATACGCGGGGATTATCCGAGATCTTGAATTAAAATTGATGTTGGGTGAAAGTCAAGATATGCAGGATGCAATAATAACCATCCACCCAGGAGCTGGTGGTACGGAAAGCCAAGACTGGGCGGATATGCTTTTCCGGATGTATTCCCGCTGGATTGAACGAAAGGGCTTCCAAAAGAGTATTATGGATTACCAACCTGGTGATGAAGCGGGTATCAAGGATATAACTATCGAAGTAAGCGGTGATTATGCCTATGGTTTGTTAAAAGCTGAGGCTGGTATCCATCGTTTGGTCAGGATATCTCCATTTGATTCAAATAGTCGACGTCACACAAGTTTCGCATCTGTTTTTGTTTACCCATCCGTAACCGAAGATATTGAAATTGATATTAATCCGAATGATCTACGAATTGATACATATCGTGCCAGTGGCGCTGGTGGGCAACATGTTAATAAGACTGATTCTGCGATAAGAATTACACATTTGCCATCAAGTATTGTTGTTCAATGTCAAAATGAACGTTCCCAACACAAAAACAAGTCGCAAGCCATGAAAGTTTTGAAGGCAAGATTATACCAAGCTGAGCTTGAGAAAGAAAAAGAAGCTCATCGTGAATTAGAAGACCAAAAGAAAGATATAGGGTGGGGCAGTCAAATTCGGTCTTATGTATTTCATCCTTATAATATGGTAAAAGACCACCGCACAAAAGTTGAGACAGGTAATGTCCAAGCTGTTATGGATGGTGATTTAGATGAATTTATAAGGGGTTATTTAATGGTAAATATTTCAGACGGTGCAATCCAAAATTAGAATTTAGAGGACTTATGTCAGAAGAGCAGCGCAGTTTAAAGGATATTATCAATTTTCGAATGCAGAAATTGGAAAAATTACGTGAAAGTGGTCTTGACCCATACCCACATAACTTTACACCGACAAACAAAAGTGTTGAATTGACACAAAATTTTAAAGAGTTTGAGAACAAAGATGTAGTAATTGCTGGCCGCATCATGGCGGTCAGGAAAATGGGTAGAGCATCATTCTTTCACATTCAGGATACAGCGGGAAGAATCCAAATTTATATTAAACGTGATAAGGTAGGTGAAGAGCAATACAAACAATTTAAATTATTGGATATTGGTGATTTTGTAGGGGTTTCAGGATTTGTATTTAAAACAAAAACAGGTGAAATATCTGTACATGCTAAATCAATAACATTATTAGCAAAGAGCATACGTCCTTTACCAATCGTAAAAGAAAAGGAAGGTAAAACGTTTGATGCATTTAAAGATAAGGATCAGCGTTATCGTAACCGCCATTTGGATTTAATTGTAAATCCGGAAATAAAGGATGTATTTCAGAGCAGGGCAAAAATTACTTCTGCACTTAGGAAATACCTGGATGATGAAGGGTTCTTGGAAGTGGAAACACCTGTTCTTCAACCTCTTTACGGAGGTGCCAATGCACGCCCATTTAAAACTCACCATAATACCTTAGACCAAACATTCTACCTACGTATCGCTGATGAGTTATATCTCAAACGCCTTATTATAGGCGGTATCGATAAGGTATATGAGTTATCAAAGGATTTCAGAAACGAAGGTATGGATAGGAATCATAATCCAGAATTCACTATGTTGGAGTGGTATGAAGCCTATAGTGATTATGAAGACCAAATGGACCGAGTTGAAAATATAATTCGATTAGCAGGAGAAGCTGTGGGAAAGACCAAAATTAAGTGGGCAAACTCTGATATAGATTTAACAAAGGCTTTTGATAAAAAACCATTTTTGGATCTGTTTAAAGATGCTACTGGTTATGGTTTATCAGATGCCGATGAAAAGAAGCTTCGGTCTATTTGTCGTGAACATCAAATTGAAGTTTCTAAGGATGCAAATTTTGGTCAACTTTTGGATAACCTGATGCACAGATTGGTAGAACCGAACCTAATTCAGCCGGTTTTTGTTATCGATCATCCAAAGGCTATATCCCCACTTGCCAAACACCATCGTAATGGTGATCCAAATCTTGTGGAGAGATTTGAGTTATTTATTGGTGGTGTAGAATTTGCCAATTGTTTTTCTGAATTAAATGATCCATTAGATCAGCGAAAGCGTTTGGAATACCAGGCAAAGCTTCGAGATGCAGGAGATGATAAAGCCCAGCCAGTAGATGAAAACTTTATAGAAGCAATGGAATGCGGTATGCCACCGACGGGCGGAGTAGGACTAGGTGTAGATCGTTTAGTGATGCTTTTGACAGAAAATCGATCCATCAGAGATGTGCTTTTGTTTCCGGCGATGCGTACCTAATAAATTTCCATAATGAAACTAAGTATCCATTTGGCTCTACGCCATTTAAGGTCATCAGATAGAGCCAGTTTTTCTTCTTTTGCTGGTAAGTTAGCTATTATTGGATTAGGTGTTGGGATTGCTGCACTAATCCTTACTGCTGCCATTTATAAAGGATTCGAAGACACAATTTCTAATAAAATAGCTGGTTTTGATGGTCATATCAGAATTCAGGATTTCCTTGGTCGACCTATTTCAAATAATTCTGCAGGACTTGATAGTATTTTATTTGATTTTGCTTTAGAACACCCTGATGCTCAAATAAAATCATTTGTCCAAGGACCAGCAATGATGCGCAAAGGACTAAATGCAGAAGGTATTATTTTAGAAGGTTTGAATGGAGAAGAATTGCCGTCAGCTTTGAATAAGATAATTATAGGTGGTAATGGAGAATTGTCTGAAAAAACTATTATCATTGGTAAACGCTTGGCCGATGCATATCAATTAATCGTTGGCGACCCCTTTGTAGTGTTTGACCTGGGTTCTATGGCAGATATAACTGGAATGAAACGATTAACACAATTTACGATCGGAGGGATATTCCATTCTGGTTTAGTGGAATATGATAATTCAATGGTATATACAAGAATTGAAAACGCACAGTATTTACTTAATATGAATGAAGAAATATCCGGTATTATAATCTATCTAGATAATACGGATTACCAATCGGCGGCAATGGACATAGAATCTCGTCTGGGATATCCTTATTATACTCTGACCTGGAAAGAAAAACATCATACGCTTTTTAAATGGTTAGCCGTACAAAAATTACCCATTCTTCTAATTTTTGGTATGATCGCTCTAGTGGCAATAGTAAATATTATATCTGCGCTTACCATGATAGTATTAGAAAAAGTTCGATCCATTGGATCATTACAAGCGATTGGCTTATCACGCAGATCAATAATATCTTTATTTCTTGTTAAAGGAACGATAATTGGATTGGTAGGGTCGATATTTGGATTAACCCTGGCGTTATTTTTTGGCTGGGTACAAATGAAATATCATATTCTATCCATCGCAGAAGATATTTATTTTATGGACCATGTTCCGGTATCATTTGATTTTTCTCAGATTTTAGTAATAATATTTTTTGGCACTACCTGCTCTTTGTTGGCTAGTCTTTGGCCGACAAATATTGCATCTCGTGTAAAACCTGCCGATGCGTTACGATACGAATGAGATTTCAATTAATGATAGCGAAACGATTTATGCTTGGAGGCAGAGGATCTGGGCCCAGCCGTCTTACTGGATGGATATCAATTATTGGAATGATGGTTGGTACATTTGCAATGATAATATCTTTGGCGGTGATGAATGGTTTTGAAGAACGGGTGATTAATAAGTTAATTGGATTTGAAGGGGATATACGTATAACAGGAATAAATAAATATGCCGCGCTTGAACAAGCCTATAATAAAGTTAAAAGTGAAGCTTCCATTGATAAGGCTATGTTGTATAAGGAAAGAATTGGGATGATAATTGGCAGGGATGATTCAAAACGAATGGCTACGTTCAAGGCAGTTGAGCTGGAAGGGTTGGATACCTTTTATGATATTGAATTCATTAACAAAGGTATGAAAACTTCCAATCCAGAAATTGTAATAGGTAATTTATTGGCACAAAGGTTGAACGTAGATATTGGTGATCAATTAACAATTATGAGTCCAATTGATCAAACAAACTTTTTTGGGTTGCCCCAAATGATCGATGTTACTGTCAGTCGAATTTTTCATGCCCAAGTGTTAGATTTTGATGATCGGGTAGTATTTATTTCACCTGATGTAGGCAACCGACTGTTCCTGCGCAAACAAAACTATGATGGAATCGATATACGCCTAGTTGACCGTAAAAATCTGGTTGATATTAAAATGCAGTTAGAAAAGACCTTTTCGGATCATTTATCCATAAAAACATGGGAAGATTTACATCGCGGTTTGATCAGTGCCATGCGTGTTGAACGTTTAGGTGCTTTGGTTGTATTGTGTTTGATCATATTAGTGGCCAGCTTTAATCTGGTATCTACGTTAGTTTTGGTCATTATCCAGAAAATCCGTGAAATTGGGATTTTACGTGCAATCGGTACATCTAGAATTAATATTAAAAAAATAATTCTTACCCA